>JBKDZY010000350.1:0-8891 GCA_047971765.1 Hyphomicrobiaceae bacterium
CTACCGAGGCATCCGGCAGAGACTTGAGACTCTCGATACAATCCCCCAGCAGAACGCGATCAACTGGAAGATTCTTGGCCTTGCGGCGACGCTCACTCATATGACGCAACTTCTCGACGACTGCCAGCCAGGCCATCATACGGCAAGGCCGGTTGGATACGACTGTCTCGATTGATCGGGTTAACGGAATCTGAAACCTCGAGGTTAAGAGTCCGTTAATCCCGAGCCTCGGCTAGGGACGATCATATCAAAAAAATCATCGAACGAACAGAGAACAAAATGCCTTGTTCTGCCTCCGGCAAGCGTCAGGCTGGAAGTGTCGAGTCACGCCAACGACTTAGCCGCTTGAAATTTTTTTCACAGGCCGGATGCGCCGCCCGAGCAACGCCTTGAACCGCGCGAGATCACACGCCTCGTCGACGTCGCCATGCCGCGCCGCAAGACCAATGGAGTACCCATCGAGTTGATGCACCACCTGATCGAGCGTATCGCCCGCCGACCAGCGGATGCCCTGGTAGGGGTTGGGCAATCGCGGCCGCCGGCGCATGCCGACCAGCCAGAAACCACCGTCCTCGGCAGGCCCGAAAACCACATCCCGCGCCCCCAGCAGACGGAAAGCCTGCCGGACATCGGTCACGCCAACTGCCGGAATATCGGTGCCCATGACACAGACCGGTCCCGGACCGAGCACCTGCATCGGCCTTTGCATCCGCGCACCCAGGTCACCTCGGCCTTGCACCAATCGGTTCGGCCCACCGGGCAGCATCGCACTCGCCAGGCCCGTGTCCGGCGTCACCAGAAGATGCGTTTCCCAGAACGGCTGCGCTCCCAGCATCCCCACAATGGTCTGGCACATCGAGCGGTAGAAGCGTGTCGCCTCCACCACTCCGACTTCTCGGGCCAGCCGCGTCTTGACCCGCCCCGCGACAGGCAGCTTCACCATGATGACCAGCCGGCACCGATAGGCCGGCGCCGCCTTGCGCACCAGCCGATCAGATGTCAAGCGACTGGAAAGCAAGCGACCGGGCGAACGAACCGGCCTGTTGCCCTCCCGGCCCATGTTGCACTGATCTCTCAAGGTCTCAGATGGCTGTCACCGGCTCCAGGACATAGCCTTTGCCATCCTTCCTGATCTTGCCTGCTCCCGGCATGCCCCAGTGATAGCCGGTCAGCACCGCCCCATCGGCGACCGCAGCATCGAACAATTTGCGCCGCGCCGCTTCCGCCATGGCCGCATCCTGGTCGAACACCGCATGCCATCCCGGATGCCGAACGAACAGCGGCGGAATGTTGGTAACGTCTCCCGTCACCACCAAGTTGCTGTCTCCCGACGCTAGCTCGAACGACGTATGCCCCGGCGTGTGCCCATTGGTATTCACCGCCTTGACCCCCGCATGGGCCTCCGCTCCATCCTCGATCTGTTTCACGTTCTTCCAATTCGGGAATGTCGCCTGGATGCGCTGCGCCAACCCCTGCCGCCCTTTCGGAAGTTTCGCGATCAGGCCCGGATCCGTCCAGTATTTGTATTCGCGCGCGGCTACCAAGATCTCTGCGTTGGGAAAGATCTGCGCATTGCTCCCCTTCTCCATCAGCCCGAAAATATGGTCCGGATGAAAGTGCGTGACGACAATCGTCTTGATCTTCTCGTGGTCGATCCCGGCCTTCTTCAGGTTGGCCTTCATCATCAAGCCCGCCTTGGGGCTCAACTGGCCGCCCGTGCCCGCATCGAACATGACGATATCGCCGCCCTTCTCCGCAACCGTGACGGTAAAGGTGATGGGCACGAACGCATCGGAAAGTCCCGCGGCCTTCAGCGCCGCCTTGACCTCGTCGACCGTGGCATTCTTCACGAACCCCGGATCGTGCGGCTTTTCCCAGATGCCGTCATAGACCGTCGTGATGGTCCAGTCGCCAGCCTTGAATTTGGCATAGCCCTTCGACGCCATGTCGGCCTTCTGCGCCCAGGCCGGCGGAATGATCTCGAGCATCCCGTCCAGCCCGAATGCGGCACCGGCAGCAGCAGCGGAAATCACGAACCCACGGCGCGAAATACTCTGCATGATCACCCTCCTTGATGTCTTTCAGGTCTCGAATACGTCCGTCATGACACTACCCGTAGCCCACAGATGCGACGTCTTTGAAGGTGCCGGACCAGACTTTCACGAGCTTGTGAAGGTCATCACAGTCCAATCGGATCATCCGTAGAGGCGCACAATGGTACTCACCGGCACGCGCATGAAATAGAGGGCCAGACAGGCCAGATTGCGGACAGTGCGCTTCGTGTAGCCATTCCTGCGGTAGCGAACCGCGCTCGTTACCGCCGCAGACCGCAACATCGCGACACGCCGCCGCCCGAGTCTGCGGACCACATCAACGTCTTCCATCAGCGGCAAATCGCTGAACCCGCCGATTTCTCGATAAAGCCGGCGCGAGATCAACAATCCCTGATCTCCGTAGGGAAGCCGAAAGACCGAACAGCGCGCGTTGACACCGGTCTCGATCAACCGCGGCCTGACGCCTGTATCATCAAGCACGAACCGGAATGCAGCCGCCGCATCCGGCCGCTCACCGGTCATCACCTTCTCGATGAATGCAACAACTTCGCGCTCCCAGCCCGCCTCGAGAACCGTATCGGCGTGAAGGAAGAGCAGCCACTCGAAACGGGCCTCGTCTCCCCCGGCCTTGAGTTGACGCCCGCGGCCGCGCGCGCTCCTGATGGTCTTGGCCCCCGATTGATCGGCGATCTCGAGCGTCCGGTCTTGCGATCCGCCATCGACGATGATGACCTCGCGCACCACCCCTTCCACCGTTGCCGTCACCAGCGCGGAAAGCGTTTCCGCCAGCCGGTCCTCGGCGTTGAGCGTTGGAATGACAACGGAGATCATGCGCGCCGGGACCTCGTCAGACAGCCTTCAGGCACGGGATGCGCAGTGGCCGTCCCGGAAGCACCGCGACAGGGAGATGGCCTCGCCTGGTCACCCACTCATCCCGCCCGCCAGCGTCGGCACGTCGAGGCATGTGAAACCGTAGTGCTTCAGCCAGCGCAAGTCGGCGCTGAACATGTCGCGCAGGTCCGGAATGCCGTATTTCAGCATGGTGATCCGATCAAGCCCCATGCCGAACGCCCAGCCCTGGTATTTCTCCGGATCGAGCCCGCACATCTCGATGACCCGCGGATGCACCATGCCGCAGCCCAGGATTTCGAGCCACGATCCAGGCTTGCCGATCGCCTCCGCTCCGACATCCACTTCCGCCGAGGGCTCCGTGAACGGGAAATGCGAGGCGCGGAACCGCATCTTGACATCATCCACCTCGAAGAACGCCTTGCAGAACTCCTCGAGACACCATTTCAGATGACCGAAATGCGTGGATTCGTCGATCACCAGCCCCTCGATCTGGTGGAACATCGGCGTATGCGTCGCATCGCTGTCCATGCGGTAGACACGGCCCGGCACGATGATCCGGATCGGCGGCTTCTGCTTCAGCATGGTGCGCACCTGCACCGGACTCGTATGCGTGCGCAGCAGCATCGGAGCTTCGCCCTTGGCGACCCGCTCCGGTGACTTCAGATAGAAGGTGTCGTGCATCTGCCGTGCCGGGTGTTCCGGCGGAATATTGAGCTTGGTGAAATTGTAGTCGTCGGTCTCGATATCCGGCCCCTCGGCGATCTCGAACCCCATGTCGGCGAAGATTTCCGCAATCTCGTCGAAAACCTGGCTGATCGGATGGATGCGGCCATCGGCAACCGGGCCAGGCCGCACCGGCAAGGTCACATCGGCCCGCTCGCCCTCGAGCTTCGCCATCATGGCCTCGGCCTCGAGCACACCCTTGCGGGCCTCGAGCGCCGCCGTCACCCGGTCCCGCATCTGGTTGACCGCCGCGCCGAAGCCCTTGCGCTCTTCCGGCGCCATCTTGCCAAGCCGGCTCATCAATTCGGGGATGCGCCCCTTCCGTCCCAGTGCGGCAATGCGTGCCTGCTCGATGGCAGAAAGATCACCTGCGGCGTCAATGCCCTGGATCAGCTCGGCTTCGATCGTTTCAAGCTCGGATGCGGCCATGAACCCCTCACTGAAATATCTCGGGCCGAAAGAAGCTGCGCTCCTCCCGGCCCGGTTGATGACGTTTTGGTGCCACGTTGCGGGGCCGGATCAGGCGGCCTTCGCAACAGCCGCCTGCGCCTGGGCAACCAGCGCCTTGAACGCCTGCGCGTCCTTGACGGCGATATCGGCGAGAACCTTGCGGTCGATCTCGATGCCGGCCTGGCTCAAGCCATGAATGAACCGGCCATAGGTCATGCCATTCTCGCGGGCGGCAGCGTTGATACGCTGGATCCACAAGGCGCGGAAGTTGCGCTTGCGGACTTTCCGGTCACGATAGGCATACTGCCTTGCCTTCTCGACCGCCTGCTTGGCGACCCGGATGGTATTCTTGCGCCGGCCATAATACCCCTTGGCCTGCTTCAGAACCTTCTTGTGCTTCGCGTGGGCTTGAACGCCCCGTTTTACGCGCGCCATTCGAAATTCTCCGTCACTTCAAAATCTGGGATGCCGATGGATGCCAGCCGCAAGGTCTCTGCCCGATGCACGAGCAGCGCCCGGGGCTTGCAGGCCCTCAGCGGTGGTAGGGCATGTATTTCTTCACGATCTTCGCATCGGCATCGCAAAGCACCCTGGTGCCCCGCGCTGTGCGGATGAACTTCGACGTCCGCTTGATCATGCCGTGACGCTTGCCCTGAGCCTGGGCAATGACCTTGCCCGTCCCAGTGATCTTGAAGCGCTTCTTGGCGCTGCTCTTGGTCTTCATCTTGGGCATTTCGCTTCGTCCTTTCTGTCCCCGAAGCCAAATGCAGGCCAATGCGCGGGCGCAGGCAAAGGCAGCCTGCTGCACCGCGACGGTGGTGCTGCATCCCTCGGGCGGGTGTGGGTAAAGCATTCCGAGCCGCCACGGCATGCCCCGCCGGGCGGCTCCAGCGCCGCTTTATAGGCGACGAGCACCCCGCCATGCAAGGTAAACTCTCACAATCACACTCAGGTTGTACTAGCCCGCAATCAAGACAAGTCCGCCCATCATAAGCCCCTCACCCTGGCGTGAAATTTTCTTGACTGCCCTCCTCTACGCCAAAGCCGGATTTTGCTACCCTCTTCCCGGTTCACGTTCAGTCCAGATTCCCAGCCGATCGGCCACCACTTGCGCAAAGCCTTCGAGATCAATGGCGAAACGGTTCCGCCCGGCACGCGGACGCTCGTTGATTTGCCGGTGTCCCGCCTCTCGAACCACACCGCCATTTCGTTGCCGGTACACGTCATTCACGGCGCCCGCCCCGGTCCCGCGATATTCCTGTCCGCGGCAATCCATGGCGACGAACTGAACGGCGTAGAGATCATCCGCCGCATCCTCAAGGTCCTGCAACCAGGCAACATCTCGGGAACGTTGTTGGCCATCCCCGTGGTCAACGCCTACGGCTTCATCGGCCGCTCCCGTTATCTCCCGGACCGGCGCGACCTCAACCGGGCCTTCCCGGGCTCCGAATCGGGCTCCCTTGCCGCGCGCCTCGCACATCTCTTCATCAACGAGGTGGTCAAGCGCTGCCAACTCGGCATCGACCTTCACACGGCCTCGATCCACCGCACCAACCTGCCCCAGATCCGGGCCGATTTCGACCGCCAACCCCGCTGCCGGGATCTGGCCGCTGCCTTCGGCGCGCCCGTCGTCCTCGAAAGCTCCGAGAGATCGGGATCGCTGCGGCGCGCCGCCCGCGAAGTCGGCGTGGATGTCCTGGTCTATGAGGGTGGCGAAGGATTGAGGTTCGACGAGTTCGCCATCAAGGCCGGAGTCGATGGTATCGCCAATGTCATGCTGGCCACCGGTATGCTGGAAGTCCCGGACGGCTTCGAACCTCCTGATCCGGCCCACGCCAACCGGCCTGTCTTCGCCAATGCCAGCAAATGGGTTCGCGCCCCAGACGGTGGCGTCTTCCGCACCGTCAAGCGCATCGGCAATGCCGTCAGCCGTGATGAACCCCTCGGCTACATCACCAGCCCCTATGACGAAGGCGAGATCCAGGTCCGCAGCCCCCGGCGCGGCATTATCGTGGGCGCCACAACGCTGCCGGTGGTCAACATGGGCGATGCCCTGTTCCATATCGCCTGGGCCGACGAACATGACCAGATCAAGCAGAAGACGCGCGAGAACACGTCCCTGCGTGTGAAAGCACCGGTCGAGACGGATCCGGTGGATGCGGATACGGAGGCCGAAGACGTGATGGACGAAGACGAGATCATCTGAACCTGCCGACCATCGGACGACGCGACGCCCACGGGAAGCAAGCCCGATCTCATATCGCAGGCGTGCCGTTGCCGCGTCCCGTCATGTCCCGCAGAACGTCTGCCCCACAATCTCATCCGGTTGCGGCGGCTGCATGAAGCGGTCCCGTCCGGGCTGATCCTCGAAGGGCGCCGCCAGCACCGCATTCAATGTCTCGAACGGCTCGAAGTCATCATTGCGTACCGCTGCCTCGATCGCCTGCTCGACCAGATGGTTGCGCGGAATGAATGCTGGATTCGCCCGCCTCATCCGCTCCCGAGCACCAGTGTCACCCCCACCATCACGCGCCAACCTCTCCCGCCATCGTGGCACCCACGCCAGAAAACCCTTCGCATCCGAAAAGAGCTCGCCCACCCTGGCAAGACCACCCTCGTCCGCGACCGCATCACTCAGGCGACGGAAAACGAGCGTGAAATCGGCGCCGCCGTCCATCATCAGCTTCAGCAGGTCGTGGACCAGTTCGAGATCCCCGGGCCCGGCCTGCGCAACGCCGATCTTGGCCCCGAGAACATCCGCATAGGCCGCCTCGAACAGCCCCGCAAACTGGCTGAGCGACGCCTTGGCCACCTCGAGTTTGTCCTCGTCGTTGGCACCTACCAGCAGCGGCAGCAGCGTTTCGGCCAGCCGCGCCATGTTCCATTGCGCAATCTGCGGCTGGTTGGCATAGGCATAGCGCCCCTGCGTGTCGATGGAACTCAGCACACGACCGGGATGGAAGTCATCCATGAAGGCGCACGGACCATAATCGATGGTCTCGCCCGAGATGGACGAATTATCCGTGTTCATGACGCCGTGGATGAAACCAACACCCAGCCACTGTGCGACGAGCCGCGCCTGCCGTGCGATGACCCCATCCAGCAGCGCCTTGTAGACATCGGAGGCCGCCCGGGCCTCCGGGTAATGCCGGTCGATGGCGTAATCGGCAAGCAGGCGCACACCCTCGGCGTCTCCCCGCGCGGCGAAATACTGGAACGTCCCCACCCTGAGATGGCTCGCCGCCACACGCGTCAGCACACCGCCCGGAAGCGCCTCTTCCCGAAACACATGGTCCCCGGTCGCGACAACCGCCAAGGAGCGCGTGGTCGCAATGCCAAGCGCCGCCATCGCTTCCGATACGATGTATTCCCTGAGAACCGGTCCGAGGGCTGCCCGGCCATCCCCCCGCCGCGAGAACACCGTCGGCCCGGCCCCCTTGAGCTGGATGTCACGCCTCCGGTCCTGCCGGTCGATGATCTCGCCCAGCAGAACCGCCCGGCCATCGCCGAGCTGGGGCACGAACCCACCGAACTGATGGCCCGCATAGGCTTGCGCAACGGGTTCGCTTCCATCCGCCACCGCATTGCCGGCAAGCACCGCAACACCCTCCGCGCTCGCGAGCCGGCCGGGATCCAGCCCCAGTTCGAGCGCCAGAGCCCCGTTCAACTTGATCAGCCGTGGCGCCGACACCGGCGTCGGTGCGAGACGCTGATGGAAACGGTCAGGCAAGCGGGCATAGCTGTTGTCGAACTCGAACAGCTTCTGTGAGGACCGGGTATCACTCAAGGCACCATACTCCCCGTTTAAGCGCACATGCCGGTAGCAATCCGGCACCCCACATCGGGGCACGCGACTTCACCTTGTCGGGCTCAGGATCAAATACGCCAGCCCGAATGCATGGCCGCGATCCCGCCCGTGAGATTCCGGTATTGCACCCTCTCGAACCCCGCCGACCGGATCATGTCGGCAAAGGCTTCCTGTTTCGGGAACCGCCGGATGCTTTCGACCAGATAACGGTAGGGATCGCTCGCACCGGCAGCAAGCTGCCCCAGCCTCGGGATGACCTCGAACGAGACCAGATCATAGACCTTGTCCAGGATCGCAACATCGACATGGCTGAACTCGAGGCACAGGAAACGGCCACCGGGCCGCAGCACCCGGAACGCCTCCCGCAGCGCCTGATCGATATGTGTCACATTGCGGATGCCGAACGCGATCGTGACCGCATCGAATGTTCCCTTCTCGAACGGAAGCTGTTCGGCATTGCCTTCTTTCAGCGTCACCCGGTCCGCGACACCCGACTTTTCAACCTTGCGCTGGCCAACCTCCAGCATCTCCGGGGAAATATCGCAAATGACCACTTCGACACCGCTGCCCCCGGCACCGGCGATTCTCAAAGCCACGTCCCCCGTTCCACCGGCCAGATCCAGCACCCGATAAGGCGTCGCTCCCGTGGGCGGGTTGAGCCACGTCACGAAATCGTCCTTCCAGAGTCGATGCAATCCCCCCGACATCAGATCGTTCATGAGGTCATAGCGCTCTGCGACATCGGCAAAGACCTGGTTCACCAGCCCTTGCCGTTCGCTTTCATCGACATCCCTGAAACCGAACGTCCGGCTCGTATCTCCAGGCGCGGAATGCGCGGAATGCTCTTTCATGTGGGAATCCCAGCCTTTCGCCACCATGCCAAAATTTTCACCAGCGAAGCGGCGCGAATTGCGATACTCAATCCGGTGCTTATCATGAAATACCGCCATGTCGCACCCGATACCGGTGAACAGGGCCAAGCAACTGCCACGGACTACCTGTAG
>JBKDZY010000351.1:0-5583 GCA_047971765.1 Hyphomicrobiaceae bacterium
CTGCGCTTGCACGGGCGCGTCCGTGGATTTAAGACCGATTTGCAACATCGCAAGAAGTTGGTGCGCAAAAGGAAAAAGCTATGGCCGGTCCGTTGACCCACATTCGTGTTCTCGATCTTTCCCGCGTTCTGGCGGGCCCCTGGTGCGCTCAAAACCTTGCCGATCTCGGTGCCGAGGTGATCAAGGTCGAGAGACCAAAGAAGGGTGACGACAGCCGGGCATTCGGGCCGCCGTGGGCCAAGGATGCCGACGGCAACGACACCAGCGAGGCTGGATATTTCCTGTGTGCGAACCGGGGCAAGAAATCCATCACGATCAACATCGCCAGCGAGGCGGGGGTCAGACTGATCAAGGAACTTGCCAAGACGGCTGACGTTTTTCTCGAGAACTTCAAGGTCGGCGATCTCGCGAGCAAGGGGCTCGGATACGAGGACATCAAGGCCATCAACCCGAAAATCATCTACTGCTCGATCACCGGTTTCGGACAAACGGGACCCTACGCGCCTAAGCCCGGATATGATTTCATGATCCAGGGCTTGGGCGGGTTCATGAGCATTACTGGCGAGCGTGATCACAAGCCGGGTGGCGGGCCGCAGCGTGCCGGTGTGCCTGTCGTGGACATCATGACGGGCATGTACTCGACCATTGCCATTTGCGCTGCCATTGCCAACCGCGAGAGGACCGGCAAGGGGCAGCATCTCGACCTGGCGCTGCTGGATACCCAGGTCGGCATCCTGGCGAACCAAGGGGCCAACTATCTGGTGACAGGCGAGCCGCCGGTCCGGGTCGGCAACACGCATCCCAACATCGTGCCCTATCAGGCGGTGCCGACGAAGGACGGGGCGGTCATCATCGCGTGCGGCAACGACAATCTCTTCAGCAAGCTTTGCGACCTGCTCGGCCAGCCGAACCTGAAAACCGATCCCAGGTTCTCGACCAATGCGGCGCGCGTCACGAATCGTGACGAATTGGACCCGATCCTCGACGAACTGATGCAAAAGCGCACGACGGCGGAGTGGGTTGCGGCGCTCGAGGAGGCTGGTGTCCCCTGCGGTCCGATCAACAACCTGAAAGAAGTGTTCGAAAACCCGCAGGTGGTTGCCCGCGGCCTGAAGGTCGAAATCCCGCATCCCTCGGCAGGCAAAGTGTCGCTGGTCCGCAGCCCCATGCGGTTCTCGGAGACGCCGGTCGAATACACGGTCCCGCCGCCCCTGCTCGGGCAGCACACGGACGAAGTGCTCGGCGAAATCCTTGGCAAGTCGGCCGACGAGATCGCGGCATTGAAAAAGGCAGGAACGGTATAAATATACCACTCTCGTGACGTGGTGGATGCAGACAGGCGGGCCGCGCATGCGCCCCGCCTGATGTGCCAGATCGGTGCGGGCAGGCGACGCGGTTCTCGCGCCTTTGCAGCTTCGGACAACGCATGGCGGGGCAATGTGGCGCCGGGCCAGCTGGCAGAGGCATTGGCGTCAAGCTCGCGGCCTGACCGTCTCGCCATGATTGTCAGATGACTGCAAACTCGATGTCTGCTTTTCCGGATGACTTTCAGGCCTGGGAAACCAAAGCTCATGAGCGGTCCGGACGCTTGCGAGACGCGCACTATTTTTCCATCAATTTATGTTTCCGGAAATGCTGTTCTCTTTTGTTTGGGGCAGTATTTTCGTGCCCGTGCATATTGCAGTGCCTGCTTTTGGCGTTGTTGGGTAATTCAGGTGACTTGATATTTGGCAAGCACAACACACCTCGCTACCGGAAGGCGAACGCCCTGGGACCATCCTGACGGTTCGTGCTGGCAAACGGCCAACTTCTTGCAGTCCAACTTCTTGCAGGTGGCGGTACGCCTGCATCGAAGGATGCCTGCTCCTTCGGCCGCGCGCCTGATTTTCCACCCGGCGATCAGTTTCGAGCGTTGTTCGTGCATCACAAATTACGACGCACTTCTTAGCTGGTTTTCAGCCCTGTTTGCCCTTTTAAGGCGATTGATTGCGGCTTCAGGACCGGGGTGTCATGAATTGGATACAGAGCGCCGACAGATAATCACTCTTTGCAAACTTGAATTGAAACCGTCTACAGATATGAAATTCAAATATTCCGCTGGCCAAGCTATAGTGGTGTTCAGCAGGCATGGGCAACAGCATGACCGCGGCTTTCGCCGGTCAGGTATCTCGTCAAGGTAGCACTTCGAATGAGCACATCTCCCTTCGCCGGTTACAGTAATGGCAAGGACAACTCCGAGCCATTCGACGACAAGATGCATCAGATCCGCGAACTCCTTTTCGGCGAGTTCAAGCGGTCGAGCGATCAACGGCTGGCGCTGATCGAGGCGCGCGTCCGGGAGCTCGAGCAGGGCATCCATCGCAAACTCGATTCCATCCAGGAACGCCTCGATGCGTTGAACGGCACTGTCGCGAACGACAGGCGCCGCGCGTTCGACGAGTTGTCCCAGCGCTTCACCGAGCTTGGGGAGCAGGTCGCACGCATCGGCCGTGGGGACGAGAAGTGGCGGGAAGAGTAGTCGCTGGCTCACACGGCGTCAGCAGGGCATGAGACGGCGAGGCGCTTGGTGCGGCCGCCAATTGGAACCAAGCGGTAGGGGTTTATGACCCAGTCGTCGACTTCACCGGAAGCCATCACACGGCTCAAGCAGCTCCTGTTCGACCAGGAAGTCCGCGAGATCGATACGCTGGCGGCGCGGTTCGCCGCGTTGCACGAGGCGGTGGGCGACGACGAGCGCCTTCGGCACAGCGTTGCCCAGATCCTGGACGGTGCCATCGCGGAAGCCGAGCGTACCAAGCATCGCGAACTCGCCGGTGCCATGGCACCGATGGTGCTCAGGACGTTGCGCACAGAGATGCGCTCCCCGGACATGCAGGACCATATCGCAGGCGTGATGTATCCGCGGATGGGCGAAATGGTCAAACGCTATGTCGCGAGCGCTGTTCGTGACATGATGATGCAGATCAATCGGCGCCTCGAATCCGGATTGACGCATAACCGTGTCGCATTGTGGTTTCGCAGCCTGACCACCGGCCGGTCGATGGCGGAGCTTGCCATTGCCGAGACGCAGACACTTGAAGTGGACGAGATCTATCTGATCCGCCGGGGCTCAGGCGTTCTGGTCCATCATTGGGAGCGTGCGGGAAACAGTGCGGAAGGTGCTGGCGATGGCCAGGAAGGCCAAGCGGGAAACCGTGATGCGCTGGTCAGCGGGTTCCTGACCGCCATCACCAGCTTTGCCGAGGACGCTTTCGAAAGCCAGCGCGAGGCTCTCAGGACGCTCGACCTCGATGATTTCCGCATCTACATCCGCGGCTCGCCCGCGTATCTGCTGGCCGTCAAATGCAAGGGGGCGACGGGACGCCCGCTCGAACAGCTTTTCGAAGACGAGCTGATCAGGGTTCTCGGCGCACACCAGAAGATCGAGCAGGACACGCGGCTGCTCGAGTCCGACAAGGCCACGGAAGTCCAGGGCCGTGAGTTTGGCAAGTTGCTCGAGGAGTTGGCCGGGCATCTTGAAACGGAGAGTGCGGAGCAGGCTCGCGCCGAGACCAAGCGTTCGGACTTCAGGACGGTCAAGACCTTTGCCTGGTTCATCGGCCTGCCGCTGGCGGCCGTATTTGCCTGGCAGATCTATCTGACTGCCGTAACGGCCCGGCTGCAGTACAAGGCCGACCAGGTGGTGGCGCACATGCCGGAACTGGCCGGTTATCCGGTTCGCATTTCGGTGGAGCGAGGCGCCAGGCGCATGTCAGCCACGGGGCTGCTGCCAACCGAACGCTCGCGCCAGGAGATCATGGCGAAACTTGAAGCTCTTGCGCCAAAGGCCGTGATTACGCCCGAGTTCAGTGTGCTCTTGAAGGATGTCGCGTCAGAAGATTCCGGAAAAGCCGCCCGCAAGCGTGCGCTCGAGCGCGCCCGCCTGAAGCTGACCTACCTGGCATCGAACCTGACGGCGTTGCATGGGCGAATGAGAGAAGGATCTGACCGGCAGGTGCTGGATGACGTGCTCGGATCGGTCGAGAAGACGAAAAGCCAGATCGACAAGATCTGGCTGGAACCGGATGAGCCGAAAGCGCTCACATTGAGGGAGTTGAACGCGTCCATTTCGGCCTTCGAGGTGGAAATCGACAAGTTGGCTGCTGCTGCGGGCGTCCATGACCGGATCGGCAGCAAGCCGCCGAAGGATGTCGTGGAGGCGACCGACGTGCTGGCGCAACTCTCGGACCGGGTCACGGTGCTCGCCGCGATGCTCGAGCAACTGCGGCAGGTGCGACCGCTGGCCGTGTCGCTCAGCGATGTGCGCAGGCAGACGGCCAAAGTGGGTGAGCGGGCGGCCCAGGTCGAGCAGCTCACCAACAAGGTCCAGCGGCAGACAGATGAAGTGGCGCAGAAGACCAGCGCGCAGATTGCCGCGCTCAATGTCCGGCTGGAACGTCGGGTGGAAGAGCTTGAAGCCAAGCTCAAGGCGGTTGGTTCCAAGGCGCCGTCTGTGCTGGATGAGCTGCGGTCGTTCGTTGCCGCCAATGCCATCTTTTTCCAGGACCAGAGGGATTATCGTGATCCCCAGGCAGCGGACCAGGTCCTTGATGCGCTGGCGAACCTGATCAAGAAGTCCGGGGCATTCGTCAGGGTGGTCGGCTATACGGATGATGCAGGCACTGCCGTGCGCAATTCGCCGCTGTCCCTGGCGCGCGCCCAGAAGGTTGTCGATGACCTGGTTGCCAGGGGCGTGCCGGCCCAGCAGCTCGTTGCCGTCGGCAGGCCCAATGGCAAGAACGTGTCGCAGTGGGATGGGGCGGGCAGCAGCAACCGCCGCGTGGAATTCGAGGTCGGCTTCCTGAGGGAGCATGAGGGGGGACGATGATCTCGAAAAAAATCCTCATTCTGGGTGAGATCGGTGTCGGCAAGACGTCGCTCGTGCGCCGCTTCGTCCTTGACGAGTTGCCGTCCGACTACCAGGCGACCATGGGGGTCGATATCTACCGTTATCAGGTTGATGGTCTCGGCGAGACGCGGTCGAAATCCCTGGATCTGGTGATCTGGGATTCGGATGGCAGTTTCGGCACCAGCATCTTCAGTCACCCCTATGCCAAGGGGACCTCGGGGGCGCTGATCGTTGGCGACCTGACCAGGCCGACGACGCTGGATTTGATGGTGAAGCTGGCAGAAGGCTTCGACGATGCGATGCCGGGCCGCGAGTTCACCTTTGTCTTCAACAAGACCGACCTGATGGATGAGGGGGAGGATGTCGTTCTGCCTCAGCCCCTCAAGGTGGCGCGGCAACACAAGGTCTGGACAAGCGCTGTTACTGCTGAGAACGTCACCTCAGCTTTTGTAGAGACCGCGGATGCCATCATCAGACGCGAAATTTGACGAGGGAGCCGTTGGCGAGAAGCGGCTCGTGGATGCTGCGTCACTGTTTGCCGGGGCCAATGTGTTCGTCCTGCTGTGGCTTGATGACAAGCTCGATGTGGTCGAGACCTTCGGTTCGGTGGTGGGCCATATTCCGGGTGGCGGGGGGTTGACCGACAGTGTCGCGGCGGTCGGGGGGATCGAGGCCGACAGCCAGGCGCTTCGCGA
>JBKDZY010000352.1:0-2060 GCA_047971765.1 Hyphomicrobiaceae bacterium
CAACGCGTCGCAATCGCCCGCGCCATCGCGCGCGAACCAAAAGTTTTTCTGTTCGACGAGCCTCTTTCAAACCTCGATGCGAAACTGCGCACGACGATGCGTATGGAGCTAAGGAAGTTGCACGACCGGCTAGGGGCAACAAGCATCTTCGTGACGCATGACCAAGTCGAGGCGATGACACTGGCCGACAAGATCATCGTCATGAACAAGGGCCGCATTGCCCAGATCGGCAAGCCCTCGGAAATCTATCACACCCCAGCAGATGTGTTCGTCGCCGGCTTTGTCGGCACCCCGCCGATGAATATCATTCAAGGCAAGATGGCCGGCAATCGCGGCAAGATCGAACTTTCCAACGGTTGGGTAGTCAGCCAGGCTGGCACGGTTTCCGGACTGCATGTAGGGCAAAGTGTTTCCGTCGGAATCCGCCCGGAGAACCTCGTTGTCGCCGATGAGGGGCTCCAGGCTACAATTTCACTTGTTGAGGATGTCGGTGCGCAGAGGTTGCTGCACTGTGTCGCGGGCGAGACGACTGTCATTGCGAGCGACCAATCGCGCCGATCGTTCAAGCGGGGCGAACTTATTCACTTGGCCGTACGCGGGAACGCAATCTCCACTTTCGCTTCCAATGCGTCCGCTGCGTAGCGGCTTTGGTGCAGCGAGGCTATGGGATAAATCTGTGACTTTGTAGGGGCGTCATTTGACGCGCTCGGAGATTGGCCTCGCGAGCAGCATGTTGCGGTTGGCGATTTTCACGTGGATGGCGATCTCGTTCTGTTGAGCGCCGAAAGTTCTGGAAGTGAGGGTCCCTCCGTTGATCCTCTTGATGCGGGAGAAGGCTGTTTCGGCGAGAGAGCGTTTGCCGTATCCATGCCGCTTCTGCATTCCATCCGGCCTCGTCTGGCGATATCGGCAGCATGACGCTCCCGCTCGGTTCCGCCATGCAAAGCCCCCTTGTCCGGGATTGATGGCTTTGACGGCGGGATGACAATCTTCGGTGGCGAGCGTGCCGGGCGAACATCGCGAATGGCCTGATAGACCGGCTCGCCATCATAGGCACCATCGGCAATGACAGAGCGGATATTGCCGCCAGAGTTGGCGACAAGGCAACCCATCATGGTAGCATCGGAGGTATCGTCATCAGTGAGTTCGCTGGCAATGATCTCATTGTCATCGGGATTGACCGAGATGTGCATCTTGCGCCAGGAACGGCGTGTTTCACCATGCTTCTTGCGTGACCACTCGCCTGCACCGAAGAATTTGAGGCCGGTGCTGTCAATGACAATGTCAATCGGCCCCTTGCGCGGCCAGCGCCATTCACGAACGTCAACCGATCGTCTGCGCCGGGCCAGGGTGGTATGGTCGGGCACGATCAGATCGAGCTTCATCAGTTCGATCAGCGAGCGCACGAAGCCTTCAGTTTGTCGCAGAGGCAAACGGTGCAACGCGCCGAGCGCGAGAACTGCCTCTATTGCCAGATTGGAGAAGTGCCGCTGCCCGCCAGGCGTCGATCGGCATTCAGCTTTCCAGCCGGCCAGAACCTCCTGCGACAGCCACAGACGCACATCGCCTCGCCGAACCAGCCCACGGTCATATTCGTTCCAGTTCGTCACCCGATATTGAGCCTTCGGGATGTGATGACGCTGGCTCTCATGGAACTTGAACGGCATGCCAAAACTCGGCTAGGTTGCAACCGTAGCGCTCATACCATCACTGGGGTATCTGTGCACCAAGGTCGCTTCCTGCCCGACGACCACATCTTGCCCCAGATTGCCGACGGACGGCTTGTCCGGATTCTGGACGAATGGTGTTCGCCGTTTCCGGGCTATCACCTCTACTACCCAAGCCGCCGCCAACCATCGTCGGCCTTCACCATGCTGGTCGATGCGTTGCGATACCGCCGCTAGGTTCATTCATATTCAGCCTTCATAGCCGCATGCCGATTATCGCGGCTAATCGCATGGGCCGCCGCACGCTACCTTTCGGCCAACTTCACGTGCCATTCGGAAGGACACGGACATGCTTGGAACGGTGCTCTACGCTCCCGGCGATATTCGCTGCGA
>JBKDZY010000353.1:0-1753 GCA_047971765.1 Hyphomicrobiaceae bacterium
TGCAGGAACTTCCACCATGGCACCGACCAGGATCTTGTTCGGCAGCTCATGGCCGTGCGCAGCCAGAAACGCCTTCTCCTTGTCGATCAACGATCGCACGATGCCCATCTCGGCGGCGGCACTGACCATTGGCACCATGATATGCAGCACCTTTCCTGGCGCCGCTTTCATCATCGCTCTCACCTGTAGGCGAAACACAGCCGGGCGATCGATGGCCATACGAATGGCGCGCCACCCCATGGACGGGTTTTCTTCCGCCGGCTGCCGGAAGTATGGCAGCACTTTATCGCCCCCGATATCGAGGGTCCGAAACACCACCGGCTTGCCGTTCGCCACTTTCAGCACGCTTTGATAAAGCTGCATCTGCCGGTCAAGCCTCGGAAGAATGTCCGACAGCATGAATTGCAGTTCAGTGCGGTAAAGCCCGATCCCATCCGCTCCCGCCTCTTCCAGATGCGACATATCGACAAGAAGGCCGGCGTTGATATGCAGCGAGACGCGCACCCCATCCTTGGTCACCGCAGGCCGGTCCCGCAGCGCCATGTACCGCTTCTGTTTGCGCGCTCGAAACCGCACCTTGTCCGAATAAGCCGAGATAACTTCCAAAGTCGGCCGCAGGTGCACCTCGCCAGTGACCGCATCGACGATTGCCGCATCACCGGCGTTGACGCGCTCCACCACGCCTTCGGCCTGTCCAATTCCCGGAATGCCCAGCGCTTTAGCCACCACCGCCACGTGGCTTTGGCTCGAACCATCTTCCACCACGAGCCCGCGCAGCTTGGTGCGATCGTAGTCAAGAAGCTCAGCCGGCCCCATCGTCCGAGCCACCAGAATGGTATCGGGCGGCATTGAAAAACTGTCCTGGGCACTGGTCTGCCGCCCGACGAGTACGCGCATCAGCCGGTCCGAGAGGTCGTCAAGGTCACGCTGCCTCTCTCGCCAATAGTTATCGTTTTGGCGCAGCATCCGTGTCCGCATGGCATTTTGCACGCGTTCGACAGCTGCTTCCGCCGTCAGCCCACCTTCAACGGCCTCGCGCAGGCGCCTGTGCCAACCCTTGTCATGCGCGAACATGCGATAAGCTTCGAGCACATCACGATGCTCGCCGGCTGCCGACAAATGCTCATGCTCAAACATCTCGTCGATGTTTTCCTGCAATCGCTCCAGCGCCACATCCAGGCGTTCCAGTTCGAATGCCGGATTTTCCGACATCAGTTGCGTCACCACGATGCGCGGCTCGTGCAGCACGATGTGACCAAGGGCAATGCCATCTGACAGCGGCTCCCCCTCAATGACGATTGGCTGCGATTTAGAGCTCTCAATCGACGGGCCTGCACCGGCAACCGCACCCGATATCAGGCTCTCGGCAATGACCATCGCCGTCGACTGCAGCACCTCCACGTCCTCGTCGGAGTACTCCTTCGATGTCTTGTTCTGAATGTCGAGCACGCCGAGGGTCTGCCCAGATCGCTCGATCGGCACCGCCAGTAACGAGTGATAAACTTCCTCACCCGTTTCTGGTCGATAGGAATAAGCCGGATGACTGGAGGCTTCAGGCTCGTTCACCGTAACGCCCAGCTCAGCGCACCGCCCCACCAACCCTTCTCCGCGTTTAAGCCGCGTCGAATGCACCGCGCCCGGATTCAAGCCTTCACTGGCATAAAGCTCCAGCGAACCGTCCTGCCGCTTGAGGTAAATCGAGCAGACCTCCGCGACCATGACGCCCGCGATCAGCCTCACGATCTGATCGAGC
>JBKDZY010000354.1:0-2893 GCA_047971765.1 Hyphomicrobiaceae bacterium
ATTTCGGCGCCTCGCCCACGAAATTCGACGCCGAAGACCTTTGGCCGCTGACCCGGCACCAGAACCAGTCGCTGCCCTTCGCGGCGGTAAGGGACCGCATTGCCTCGCTTGGCGTGCCGGCAGACATGGCCGAGCGTTTCTGGCGCGTGGCCAGCCAGAACATCACGAAGCTGGATGACCTTGCCGAGTGGTGGGAGATATTCAGCAAGGGTGCCGCGCCCGACATTGCCCCGGAGGACACCGATTTCATCGCGCAGGCAATGACGCTGCTGCCGCCGCCGCCCTATACGGATGCGACCTGGGGCGAATGGACCAGTGCGGTCAAGGAAGCCACCGGCCGCAAGGGCAAGGGCCTGTTCATGCCATTGCGCAAGGCCGTGACCGGCCAGGCGCATGGGCCGGACATGTCGGATGTGATGCCGCTGCTTCAGGTGGTGAAGGCGCGGGGATAAGGGCGCGGCCCGCCAGACCTTCCTGCTGCCGTTGGATATAGTTGCGACCCTGCGCCTGACTGGCGGCGGTCGAGGGAGGTCTTGTTGACAGGGATACTGTCCATTACCGGTGTTATCTTCGTGCTCATCGGCATCGGCTACCTGTCGGTCCGGCTTGCGCTTTTTTCGCCAGCCGAGATGGGCACGCTGGGGAAATTCGTCGTCAACCTCGCACTGCCGGCGCTGATTTTTCGCGCGATCTCGTCACGGCCGGTGGGTGAAATCGCGGATCCCGGCTATCTCGGTGCGATGCTGATCGGATCGCTGGCGGTTTTCGGCCTGGGTTATCTGTGGTCGCGTCGCGTCGCTGGCGTATCACCGCTGGCCAGCACCTTCCGGGCCATGGGCATGTCCTGTGCCAATAGCGGCTTCGTCGGCTATCCGGTGCTGCTGATGGCGCTGCCAGAGGGTGCCGCCACCGGGCTGGCGCTGCACATGATCGTTGAAAATCTGGTGATGATCCCGCGGGTTCTGGTGATGGCCGAATATGCGCGCGGCGGGGCGGGCATGTCAGGGGGCAGGCTGGCCGTGCAGATCGCCGGGCGGCTGGCACGCAATCCGATCCTGATCGGGCTGGTGCTGGGGCTGCTTGTCTCGGTTTTGGGGCTCACGATGCCGATGGTCGTCTGGCGGCCGGTCGACATCCTTGCTTCTTCCAGCGCTGCCGTGTCGCTGGTGGTGATCGGCGGGACGCTGGCCGGGGTGCCTTTGCGAAGCATCGACGCCTCGGTAATTTCGGTCGTGGTCGGCAAGCTGCTGCTGCATCCGCTGGCAGTGGGGCTTGGCCTTGTGGTCATGGCGGGCGCCGGCCTTGGCGTAAACGATCCCCAGCTTGGCGCTGCCGCGATCATCATGGCGGCAATGCCGGTCATGGCGGTCTATCAGATCCTCGCGCAGAGCTTTGGCGAGGGGCGGAACGCCGCGCTGTCGCTGCTGGTCATGTCCGTGGCATCATTCTTCACCATCTCTGCGACGCTTGCCATCGTGCTGCCCTGAAGCCGCTGCGCATCCTGTCAGCAGGGTGCTGCCGGTGGGTGACTCGATCCGCCGCATCGGCATTAACTGTCGAAGAAGCCCAGTTCCGGCTCCATCCTTTCCCATGTTTTGTCCATGGCCCAGGCGGCGCTGATCTCGGGCAGGCCGATATGGCCGTAAAGAAGCGAGAGGTGCCATTCCGCCTCTGATTCCGTGCCACTGTCGATCCCCGCGATATACAGCGCCGAGGCAAGCCCGGTCCTATCCGAGCCGCCCCTGCAATGAATGAGCAGCGGTTTCGGTGCTTCGCGCATGATCTTGATCAGTTGGCGGGCTTCCTCGGTGCTCAGTTCCTTGCTGGCCGACATGCGGAAGTTGATATGCGTGATGCCGAGGCGGTCGGTCACTGCCTTCTCGGTCTCATACCAGTCGGCGCCGTCGTTCTGGCCGCGCAGGTTCAGCACAGTTGCGATGCCGTAGCTTTTATGCCAGCGGACAAGGGCTTGCCCGTCCAGTTGCGCGGCGCGATAAGCCGCGCCGGGGCTGACCTCGTGGAAGTTGCCGCTGAGTTGGAGCCAGCCGAGATAGCCGATGGTGCCAAGCAGGGCCACGCCAAGAAGGCCAAGGGTCCGCCAGGTCCAACGCCACATAGTCAATTCCCGAAAATTTCCGCTTTGTCAGATGCTTACCATAAGGTTTTGTCTGCCCCAACTGGGCGAAAGGATAGGTCGATCATCAAATGACCAATGCCGAATGGGCAGAGGTGGTATGGTGTCTGTGCCCTGGCGGATGTGGTGGCGGGAAGGCCATGGCCGGCGGGGGCTGGATTTTGCGAGAATCGGCTTGACGGGCCGCGTGCCCTCCCTTACATCGCCTGCACCCGAAGCGGGTCGCTTGGGGCGGAGTAGCTCAGCTGGTTAGAGCAGCGGAATCATAATCCGCGTGTCGGGGGTTCAAGTCCCTCCTCCGCTACCAAATTTTCCGGTAAATTACTGATAACGCAGCGAATTTCTGCTGCAGGCCCATGGCCTTGCTTTGGCATGAGATCGCGTTCAGGCTGGGCGGCGTCGGGCTTGTCTTGGCGCGCGCTGTTGTTGGCAGGCATGTGTAACCGCGCCTGCCACGACGAAAACCGGAGAGGATGGACAGATGCCAACGGATGTTATCGAAAATTCCGCCCAGCACCGTTTTGAACTGGCGCTGGATGGCGACGATATCGCTGCCGCCTATTACCTGATAGATGAAAGCGGAAATCTGGTGCTGAACCATACCGAGGTGCCTTCGGGATATGCCGGGCGAGGGATCGGCACGGTGCTGGCCACGGGGGTATTTGACCTGATCCGCGCCTCTGGGCGCAAGGCGGTGCTGAAATGCAGCTTCATGCAGCGCTTCTACGCCAGCCATCGGGAATATGACGATATCGTCGT
>JBKDZY010000355.1:0-8626 GCA_047971765.1 Hyphomicrobiaceae bacterium
GCGATCGTGACCGCATCGAACGTTCCCTTCTCGAATGGCAGTTGTTCGGCATTGCCCTCTTTCAGCGTCACGCGGTCCGCGACACCCGACTTTTCGACCTTGCGCTGGCCAACTTCCAGCATCTCCGGAGATATATCGCAAATGACCACTTCGACGCCCCTGCCCCCGGCACCAGCGATCCTCAGGGCCACGTCACCCGTACCACCGGCGAGGTCCAGCACTCGATAGGGCGTCGCTCCCGTGGGCGGATTAAGCCAGGTAACGAAATCGTCTTTCCATAGTCTGTGCAAGCCCCCCGACATCAGATCGTTCATGAGGTCGTAGCGCTCGGCGACATCGGCAAAGACCTGGTTCACCAGCCCTTGTCGTTCGCTCGCATCGACGTCCCTGAAACCGAACGTCCGGCTCGTATCTCCGGGCGCGGACCGCGCGGACTGCTCTTTCATGTGGGAATCCCTGCCTTTCACCGCCCTGCCGAAATTTTCACCAGCGAAGCGGCACGAATTGCGATACTCAATCCGTTGCTTATCATGAAATACGTCCATGTCGCACCCGACACCGGTAAACATGGCCGAGCAGCTGCCACAGACGACCTGTAGTATCCAGTAGTGTAATTCCCGCATTCAGACCATCATCCAACACGCAAAGCCCCTGCAGTCGCAGCCATCAGGCAGGCCATCGCCCAAGAAGGGCGTTGACAGCCCCGTTACCCCGGCCTCGGGCCGCACAGGAGAACAGGAAGCCTCATGGACCGCAGTCATCTTCTGGAGGCCGTCGTACTTCTTGCCACGGCGGCTCTGGCGGCCCCGCTCGCGAGAGCCATGCGCATTGGTTCCGTCATGGGCTATCTGGTGGCGGGTATCATCATTGGCCCCTATGGCACGGCGCTGTTCTATGACGTCGAGAGTGTTCTCCACGTCGCCGAACTGGGCATCGTCTTCCTGCTGTTCCTGATCGGCCTCGAACTGCGCCCGATCCGCCTGTGGACCATGCGGCGCTCCATATTCGGTGCCGGCGGCGCCCAGGTCCTCATCTCCGGACTGGTGCTGGCGGGCGTCGCATCGCTCTTCGTCAAGAACTTCGCCGTCGCCACCCTGGTGGGCATGGCGTTGGCCATCTCGTCGACCGCCTTCGTGTTGCAGGCGCTGGACGAACGCCGCGAGCTGAACCAGCGCCACGGCCGCCTGGCCTTCTCCATCCTGTTGTTCCAGGACCTCGCCGCCATCCCGTTGATTGCGGTCGTGCCGATGGTCGCCAACAGCGGCCAGTCGGACCCCTGGCAGTCGTTCTCGGCTGTTGTCCAGGCCTTGGCCATGATCGTAGCGATCATCATCTGCGGACACTTCCTGCTCAATCATGTGTTCAGGGCCGTAGCAGCCTCCCGCGTGCAGGAAGCCATGACCGCCACGGCCCTGCTGGTGGTCATCGGCGTATCCTATCTGATGCAGCTTGCCGGCCTTTCCGCGGCCTTGGGCGCTTTCCTGGCGGGCGCGCTTCTCGCCGATTCCGAATATCGCCACCAGATCGAAGCCGACATCCAGCCGTTCGAAGGCCTCCTTCTCGGCCTTTTCTTCACTGCCATCGGCATGTCGCTCAACATCTCACTGCTGTGGAACCAGTTGGCACTGGTGCTGACCCTTGTCGTCGGCCTGATCGTCATCAAGGCTCTCATTCTCTATGCCATCGGCCGCTGGCAGGGCCTGATGCCGGCCCAATCGAAACGCCTGGCGATAGCCCTGGCCCAGGGCGGCGAATTCGCCTTTGTCATCCTGGGGCTGGTCACCGGCGCCCGCCTCCTGAGCGAGGAGACGACCGCCCTGCTGATTGTCGTCGTCACGCTGTCGATGGTCGTGACCCCCATCCTGCTGCTGCTCGACAGCTATTTCCTGCCCATCAAGCCGAACCGCCTGCCGGCCTTCGAGGAGCCCCCCGAGGAGGAAGGGCACGTCGTCATCGCGGGTCTTGGCCGGTTCGGACAGATCGTCGCCCGTATCCTTCGCGCCCGCGGCATCCCGTTCACCGCGCTCGATGTCTCCCCGGAGCAGATCCGCCTGATCCGCCGTTTCGGCTCCGAGGGATATTTCGGCGATGCCAGCCGCCTCGACATTCTCAAGGCTGCGAAGATCGACAAGGCGCGCGCTTTCGTGCTGGCCATCGACGATGTCCAGTCATCGCTCAAGACCGCTGAAATCGTCCGCCGCCACTTTCCGGAAGTCCCGATCTACGCCCGCGCCCGTGACCGCCTGCACGTTCACAAGCTGATGGATCTCGGCGTGGTCGAAATGCGCCGCGAAACCTTCCTGGCGGCGGTCGAGCTGACCAAGGACCTCCTGGAGGGGTTGAACGTCCGCGACAGCGAGATCAAGAGGATCACCGAGGCGTTCGCCGCCCTCGACCGCAAACGCCTCTACGACGACTACGAAATCGCGACCAATGCGGAAAAGCTCACCGTGAACGCCAAGCAGTTTGCCGACGAGCTGGAAGAACTGTTCCGCGAGGACGAGACCGAGTCCGACAAGCTGGCCCCCGAAGGCACATCGCAGACAGCGGCCGAAGAGCAGAACAAGTCCAAATCCGGCTCGATGTCATCCACGGCATAGAGGCGGGGAAATCGCGTACGGGCGCCCCGGGCG
Organism: Hyphomicrobiaceae bacterium; assembly: GCA_047971765.1. GTDB lineage: Bacteria > Pseudomonadota > Alphaproteobacteria > Rhizobiales > Hyphomicrobiaceae. The sequence continues at coordinate 2,634 of JBKDZY010000355.1, forward strand.
GCGCAGCCGCCCGGAACAGGTCTCAAGTCCAAGTCAAGCGGCGCCCTTCACGTCACCTTCGGCCTTCATGGCCTTGACCGCGGTGCGGAACGCCTCGAGCGTATCCCCGACCTCGGCCGGACCATGCACCGCCGACACCAGCCCACCCGGCGAGCCCATGATGTCGACACCGTTCGCGATCAGCGCAATGCGCAACCGGTGCGACAGGCGCGTGTCCTTGACACCCTTCAGACCTGGAAAGCCAAGCGCCACCGGATTGAAGGTTGCCGGATCCAGCGCCACCCCCCTGGGATTCTGGAAGATGTGGAATGTCGAAGCCTCGCCATAGATGCCCCACGGTACACCTTCCTCGATCACGATCTTGCGCATGCCGTCGCGGATCTCGCCAGCCGTTGCCTCTGCACGGTCGCAGACATCTCCGCTCTCGATCATCGACAAGGTGGAGACGGCAGCCGCCGCGCACAGCGGGTTGGCATTGTAGGTGCCCTGGTGGCCGATTTTTTCCTTCCCCGCTTTCGCCGCCGCAGCAGCATCGAGCTGGTCGAGAATGTCGGCTCGGCCCGCAATCGCGCCGCCCGGAAGACCTCCGGCAACGATCTTCGCCAGCGAACACAGGTCAGGCGTGATGCCATAACGACCCTGCGCCCCACCTTTCGACCACCTGAAGCCGGTCACGACCTCGTCGAACATCAACAGCACACCGGCCTTGGTCGTCGCAGCCCGCAGCGCTGCCAGGAACCCCGGCTTCAGCGGCACCTGCCCCCAGCCTGCTCCGGATGGCTCGATCATGACGCCTGCAATATCATCCCGTTCGGCCAGCAGCTCGACCACCGGCTCGACGTCATCGGCAGACACCAGGATGGTACCCTCGGTAATGCCCTTCAACACGCCGGCGGGCGTCGAACCGTCGAAGTGGCTGTTCGCACCGCCCGCCACCTGGTCATGCCAGCCGTGGAAATGCCCGACGAAACGCACGATCTTCGGCTTCCCCGTGAAGGCCCGCATCAGCCGGATGGCCAGATGGGTCGCCTCCGTGCCCGAAGCGGTGAACCGCACGCGCTCGGCACAGGGGATCAACCGGTTGATCAGTTCCGCCCACTGCACCTCGAGTTCGTGGCAGCTCCCCCAATGGGTGCCCAGCGCAATCTGCCGCGTCACCGCCTCCACCAGGGCCGGATGCGCATGTCCGAGGATGAGCGCACCATGGCCGCCGAAATAATCGACGACTTCCCGGCCATCCGCATCCCATTTCCGCGGCCCCTTGGCGGAACCGACGTGGATGGGATAGGGCGCCAGCGTCCGGCTGTCGTGCGTGAGACCTGCCGGTATGACTTTCGAGGACCTCTGGTGCAGGTCCGCCGAACGCTTGGTCTTCTCCCGGAACTCGCGCTCGATCGGCGAGTTGGTCAGCCCGTCCTGTGCCATGGTCTCAAGTCCCCTGTTTTCAAACCGTCTCGCTGCTGACCGCAATGATCATGATGGCTTGCGTGCGCCACGGATCATCGACCGCGCAATCGTGATCTGCTGGATCTGGCTCGTGCCCTCGAAAAGCCGGAACAGCCGCACATCCCTGTACAGCCGCTCGATCGGATGGCTCCTCAGATAGCCCTGTCCACCGAGCACCTGCACCGCCCGGTCCGCAACCCGGCATACCATCTCGGAACCGAAGTATTTGGCACACGCGATGTCCGCCGCCAGTTCGCGGCTCGGCGGATGGGTGAAACGCTGCGCCACGTCCATGATCATCGCGCGTGCAGCGAATGTCTCCGTCCGGCAGTCGGCCAGCATGGCGCCAACCAGTTGATGCTCCGCCACCGGCTTGCCGAACTGCTCCCGGGTCAACGCATAATCGAGGGCTTCGCGCGTCAACCGTTCGGCCTGCCCGACGCAGGTGCACGCCACATGCAGGCGCGCCGTGTTGATGCCGCCCATGGCATTCTTGAAGCCTTGCCCTTCGACACCGCCCAGCAATGCCGAACCCGGGATACGGCAATCCTCGAAACGCATCGGCGCCGTGGGGCCACCTGCCTGCCCCATCTTGGGATCGACCTCGCCGACGAAAAGTCCCGGCGTGCCTCGCTCGACAAGGAAGGCGGAAATACCGTCCGCGCCGCGCCTGGTCTCGTCCATCCGCGCCATCACCACGAACAGGTCGGCGATATTCGAGTTGGTGATGTAGCGTTTCGTGCCGTTGAGCACATAGCCATTGCCATCGCGCCTGGCCGTCGTCTGCACATTGGTCGCATCCGAACCGGCCGCTTCCTCCGTCAACGCGAATGCGCTGGTCCATTCCCCGCGCGCCAGCTTCGGCAGATACGTCTCGCACTGGTCCGGCGTGCCATTGAGCAGGATCGCCTGCGCGGAAAGCCCGACCGTGGTCGAGAACCGCGCCCGATAGCACGCCGACGCCCGCGTGACGGCAATCATGGCCTTGCATTGCTCGGTCATCGGCAGCTCGAGCCCGCCGTAGCGTGCGGGAATGGTCAACCCGAACAGGCCGAAGTCCTTGAGCGGCTGGGCAAGATCGTCAGGCACGCCATCGACGTCATTCAAGCGGTCCTCGTTCGGAATGAGCGTCTCCTCCACCACCGCTTCGAGCTTTTCGAGCCAGTCTGTAAACCGTGCGCGCGCAAGGTCGAACAGATCGGTTGATGTACCCATTCCGGATGATCCCCTCTTCTCAATCGAGATCGACAACATGCCGAGGCGCATGCCAGTTGGCCGCCGCCGCACTGCAGCGCTCAACGTCCTCGGCAAGCATCAGCCGCTCGTCGCACAGCTTGCGCGCCGCAGCACCGATGGCCTCCTGGTAGGCCTGCCGGTCACGATACCGCTCGCTGATCGACGGCCGCGGGTCCCCTGTCATTTCGCGTTCTTCCGGGCTCTCGGCAAACGGAATGGTGCTACCCGTGAACTCGTGCAGCGCACCCGTTCCCTGTCCCCTCGCCCGCATGTTCCATCCGGTGTAGGTCGCCAACGGAACCGCCACCATGGGGGCCCGGACACCCGCAATCTCGTTGCCGTCGGCATCCGTCGCGGGCACCTGCACCGCATAGTGTTTGCCCGTTCTCTTCGGCGGCTCGGACAGGTAGCCACCCGCCGCATCGGGTCCGAAATCCAGCAACTCCAGCGTATTCGGCGACCGGGGAATGGCAGTGCCTGGAAGAGCTGGAAACCCCTTGCGCCAGGCTTCTCCATCGACAAGCGTACCATCCTTGCGGCGAGGAATCCGGCTCTCGGGCGGAGCCACACCGTCGCTCGCCCACTTGTCCAGATTGTCCAGCCCTGCACGAAACAGCATCGACGTCCACACGACATTGAGCGTGTTCTGGCAGATGCCCGTGCCCGGGGATTTGAGCAGCGGATCGGCAAAATGCTGCGACGAGGCCCACAGATAGGCACGCACATTCGCCGGCAGCTCCACATCGTTGCCCTGAGTATCGGTATGCACCAGGCTGCCGCGCCGTTGCCAGTATTCCGTCGCGGTCTGCGTATGCAGGATCAGCGGATCGGTCTCCGGCCGCTTGCAGATGGCGTCCGTCACGCCCGTCAGATGGTCGGTCGTGCGGGCGTAGGAGAACGGAAAATGATCAGCCGGATTCTCGTGCTCCTCGTATTGTTGGCCAGCCGCAACGATGCCGTTGGCGAAACGATGGCATAGCCACAACAGGCCGGCACCTGAAACATGCGGCAACAGGCCGTCGAACACCCGCCCACCCGCCGGATCGGCATTGAAGCCCCGCCATACGAAATCCCGGATGCAGCGCCCTGTCTGCGAACGCCCCCAGCCATAGGCCTTCTCGGCACCACCCGGAACCGGATTGCCCTGTCCGTCGTCATCGGCACGGCCCGACTTCAGGAACGCAACGACATCACGCACCGCCACATGCCCGAGCCCCATCACCAGAGGATCCCGCGCCTCGTAGACAAGCTCGTAGATCCATCCCGGCTTGAACCCATCCTTCATGTAGATGTGGCTGTCCGACGCAACGATGGCCGTCTCGCCGCCCTGATTATCAAGCCCCGCCCCCCCTTCGACACGCGCGAACTGCCACGCGTCGGCGGGAACCGGTTGCCGCTCGTCCGTCGCGTAGCGACGCTTCGTCAATTGTGCTTTCGACGTATCGAGCGACACAGCCGGATGCGAGCGAGTCGATGCCCGGCTCGACAACGGAAAGGAGCCCTGCGTCTTGGCGCCAACGATGAATTCCGGACGCACCTTTCCGGTGATCGGCTGGCCGTTATCGGTCGCAACGGGCAACGTCATCAGGAAACGGTGATCGCCGGCCAGCAGGTCACCTTGCAAGCCCGCCCACACGATCGTGTAGCCACGCCGCATCAGGAAGCCATTGCCGGCATGTGCCGCCGTGCGCGGATCGTTGGAGCCGACCGCATCATTGAAGAATTGCAGGCATCGGATGTTCCCGCGATTGCCCCAATCGAAGAAGATCCGCTTGTTGCCCCGTGCCGGATCCACTGGCCGCAGAACGGCAATATCCGTCGAGAAATGAACGAGACCATCAGACCTGACCGACGCCTTGTCGAGGTCGCAAACCTGGGGCCCGTCAGGCCCTGCCGGATCGACCCCGATGTGCGCGCGCCCCTTGAGCATTTCGTAGGCGCCCACATCGCCGAAGCTCAGCCCTCCCGCGAAGGAGAATCGCTCTTTGATTTCAATGCGGATGCTGCGGCGGCCGGATGCGTCGGACATGTCTCGTTTCCTGATCAAGCATTACACAGAAGTGACCGAACCGGCCCGGCAACCGCCAGATATCCAGACCGACGATCACATCCGAACCGGACCGCAGTCAGGGCAGCCCCCTCCGGCCAGGAGCCCCTGGTCCGGAGAGGACACACGAACCAGAAGGGCTCAGCTCTTTGCGATGAAGCGCTTGGCCTGCGCCTCGTAATCGCCATAGCCCAGCATCTCCCGGAACTCCTTCGGCGACTGGGCGCTGTCGGCTTCCGCCTTCCCAGCCTTCAACGCTGCCAGACCGGCCTTCATCCCGGCAGCCGCAGGCGACAACATCGCGGTCGGGAACGTGCCGATCTTGAAGCCCAGTTCCGCAGCTTCGGTCTGGCTCGGTGTCGCCCGTGGCGCGCCCGGCGACAGGACGACAAAGGATGGCTTGCCCTTCGCCGCCGCAATGGCCCGCCTGATTTCGTCGTTGTCGGCGGGCGAGTCCAGGAACAGGATATCCGCGCCCTCCTCCACGTACATCTCGATGCGCGCAACAGCCTCGTCGATCCCCGCCGTCGGGCGGCAATCCGTTCGTGCCAGGATCAGGATGCCACTGTCTTTCGCGGCCTCGACCGCAGCCCGGACCTTCATCCGCGCTTCTTCCCGCGGGATGCAGGGCTTGCCACCGGCCGTCAGTGCACGTGGCGTGATCTTGTCCTCGATCAGAATGGCAGCGGCCCCGGCCCGGCCATAGGCCCGCACCGTCCGCTGCACATTCATCGGGTTCCCGTAGCCGTGGTCACCATCGGCAAGCACCAGCGTGTTGGGCGCAGCCCCGCGCACCATGTTGAAGCTGTCGAACATCTCGGCGAACGAGATCAGGTCAAGATCAGGGCCCCCGAGCCGGGCAGCAGCCACGCAGGAACCGGAGAGAAATGCAGTCTCGAAGCCTGCTTCAGCGGAAAGCTTGGCCGACAGGCCATCCCAGACGGCTGGCATGACAACAAAATCAGGTTTGGCCAGAAGGGCACGAAGTCGTTCGGGAGCGGTCATGAACTACACTTTCGATCCGTTGTGAAACTGAAGGTTCGAAAGTGCCGCGAAGATGGTAGTCACGCAAGAAATTCCGCACGGGACCGGGGCAGTGGGTCAACCGCGCCAACATGCTGACATGGGCATGATCAACCCCAGACCACTTGGAACAGCCCGGACGATTGTCGTGCCGGTGGCCCTTGCACGTTCCCGGAGCAACACAGGCAGCAATCATTGGAAACGTCGAACGCCGCCTGCTGGCATCAGCGGGCGGCGTATC
>JBKDZY010000356.1:0-5519 GCA_047971765.1 Hyphomicrobiaceae bacterium
TGGACCGCGTCGCGATTGATTTCCCCAATCTCACGATCATCGGCATCCACCTAGGCTATCCTTGGACCGAAGAAATGATCAGCGTCTGCACCAAGCATGAAAACGTCTATATGGCGGGGGATGCCTACGCTCCGAAGCATTGGGGGCAGTCAGCTGTTCACTATGCAAACACCTATGGCCAAGACAAGTTCATGTTCGGCACAGATTGGTGGGTCATTGATCCGGAGCGTGCGGTCGAGGAGGTCGGTGCACTTGATTTGCGTGACGCATCGCGCCGTAAAATCATGCGGGACAATGCAGTAAAGGTTTTCAATCTGCCGAAATAAGAGGTTTCTCCCTTTTGGTAACGTGCCGACTTTCTATACCTTGTGGCAAAGTGTCAACAGTGCGCCATTGGGTCATGACTGAGCCTGCGTTTCAGCAGCGACTGACTGGGAGGGTCGAGTGTGCAATATCAAGCCGATCATGGGCTCATCTCTGCGTTCGGAGGCGTTCGATAAGGTGGTCGAGGCGAGAACCTCGGGCGAATTCGAGTTGGGACAGAGGTTGTCCGAAGCGGAACTGGCACGGCAACTCGGCATCAGCCGGGGGCCTCTTCGCGAGGCTCTCGGGCGGCTGGAAGGGCGGTTGGTCCGGCGGACTCCCCGGATCGGCGTCCATGTCATCGACTTCTCTCGCGAGGATATCGAAGCCCTGTTCCTGACGCGGGAAGCGCTGGAGGGCATGGCCGCGCGGCTGGCCTGCGAAAAGCTGAGCGCAAAGCAGCTCCAGCATCTGCGCGATATGCTGGCCGATGACGCACACCGGCCCGAAGTCGCGTCCGGCGCGCGCTATGCACCGCGGACCCGCGACGAAGACTTCCACTTCTCGATCATCCGCGCAGCCGCAAATGACCGGATCGAGCGACTTTTGATGGACGAGGTCTACTATCAGCTCCGCATCCAGCGCCGCAAAAGCAGCGCGCAGCCGGGCCGGACGATGGCCGCGCTGAAGGAACATCACCAGATCGTCGCGGCCCTCGAAAGGCGGAATCCGGACGAAGCCGAACGGGCCATGCGGATGCATCTGCGCAACGCCCGCATCAGTGCGATGGCCGCCGTCGAGGCACAGGAAGCCGAGGCGATCTGAAGCGCCCGATTCCAAACTGAAAACTGTTGACAGCGTGAGCGCCGGAAGGTTGAATCCGGTCAATTCTGCCGCGCGGCGGCAGCTATGAAAGGACAGCCAATGGCCCAGATCTGGGACGGGATCATTCCCGAAGACGAACGCAAACAGTACGAGGCCGCAGGGTTTGGAGAATCCTCGGGTCTGGGCAAGAACCCAGCCCTGCTGATCATCGACGTGCAGTACCGGACGGTCGGCACCGAACCCAAACCCTTCTGGGAATCGATCAAGGAATTCCCGACCTCCTGCGGAGATGTGGGCTGGAATGCCGTTGCGAACATCGCCCGCCTGCTGCCTGTCTTCCGCGAGAACGGCTGGCCCGTCATCTATCCCTACGTAGCGCCGAAAGAGAGTTTCGACACCGGGCGCCTTGCCGCCAAGGTGCCGGCCCTCATGGGTGTCTCTGCCAAAGGGTATGAGTTCGTGCCCGAATGCGCGCCGCAGGAAGGTGACATCCTTCTGCCGAAGCGCCACCCGAGTGCCTTCTTCGGCACGCCGCTTGTCAGCTACCTTGTCGAACGCGGCATCGACACGCTGGTGGTGACGGGCTGCACGACCTCCGGCTGCGTCCGCGGATCGGTGGTGGACGGATTTGCTTACAACTATCGCTGCGTGGTGCCGCAGGATGCGGTCTACGACCGGTCCCACACCTCGCATCTGGTCAATCTCTTCGACATGAACGCCAAGTATGCCGACGTCATGTCGACGGACGATATCCTGGTGGCGCTGAAGGCGATCTGAAGCGACCTGCACTGACCGGCTACACGGATGGCCCCGCGTTACGCGGGCCATTTTTGGTTCCACCGTAAAAAGACCCGGCGTTTCCGCCGAGCCGAAGGTGCCGATCCGCCTAACGGGTCAAAGCGGTGAGGCGATTGTCTTGGTCTCGAGATAGGCGTTGAAGGCCTCCTCGCCACGTTCCCGACCCCAGCCCGACTGGCGGAAGCCGCCGAAGGGGAGGGAGCTATCACCGACGAAGTGCCGGTTGATGCCGATGGTGCCCGCACGCAGGCGCGACGCCAACTTGTGCGCGAGGCGGATGTTGCGCGTGAACACCGCCGCGGCGAGGCCGTAGGCGCTGTCATTCGCCTGCTTCGCCTCCGCGTCGAGGTCATCGTCCGAGAAGCGCAGCGTCGACAGGACGGGGCCGAAAACTTCTTCCCGCGCGATGGTGCTGTCCTGCACCAGGTCTGTCAGGATGGTCGGTTTGTAGAAGAATCCGTCGCCGTCCATCTTGTCGCCGCCGGTCACGACCGATGCGCCTTCGCGGATGGCGCTTTCCGTCATCTTTGCAACGCGGTCGCGATGTTCTGCGGTGATCAGCGGTCCCATCTGCGTCGCGGGATCGAACCCGTAGCCGACCTTGAGGGCCTTGGCCGCATCCGCCACGCCCTCAACCACTTTTTCGAACACGCTGTCATGGATGTAGAGCCGCGAGCCGGCGGTGCAGATCTGACCCGTGCCGGAGAAGATGCCCGCCGCAAGTGCGGGCACGGCGATGTCCAGATCCGCGTCGGGCAGCACGATCATCGGGCTCTTCCCGCCAAGCTCGAGCGTCACGCGCTTGAGGTTGCTTTGTGCGGCGGCGGTTGCGATGGCGCGACCGACGCCCGTCGACCCGGTGAAGGCAATCTTATCGACATCGGGGTGCGTCGACAGGGCCGACCCGACCTCTGCGCCGCCAAGAACGACGTTGAACACGCCCTGCGGGACGCCGGCCTCAAGCGCCAGTTCGGCGAGCAGAAGCGCGGTCAGGGGTGTCTGTTCGGCAGGCTTCAGAACGATGGTACAGCCTGCCGCAAGGGCCGGGGCGACCTTCCAGATGGCCATCATCAGCGGGCCGTTCCAGGGCACGATCTGCGCAGCGACGCCGATCGGGTCCCGCGTGGTGTAGGCGTGCCATTCACCGGGGGCAGAGACCGGAATGGTCTTGCCGGTGAGTTTCGTCGGCCAACCTGCATAATATCTGAGCATGTCGACGGCTCCCTCGACGTGCGCCATGCGAATCGCGCCCATGGGCAGGCCGATGTTGAGCGTTTCCAGTTCGACAAAGGTCTCGCTGTGCGCTTCGAGCAGATCCGCGAACTTCCAGATGATCTTGGCGCGTTCATTGGGCTTCATCGTCCGCCAGGGGCCGGGGTCGAAGGCCGCGCGGGCGGCGGCCACGGCACGGTCCACGTCCGATGCAGTGCCCAGCGGCACTTCGGCCACCTGCACGCCGCGACCGGGATCGCGGATGATCGAAGAGGCCGCGCCGTCGCCGACGGTCATTGCACCGTTGATGTAAAGACCGAGCGAGCGGTCCAGGAAGGATTGAGTGGCCGCGCTGAGGGACGGCGCGGCAGGGGTCTGATTGGTCATGGCGTCCTCAGAGGTGGAAGTCGATGATCTGGCGCACGGGCGCACCGCTGTAGAGCTTTTCGTAGCCTTGGTTGATCTGGCTGAGTTCGATCCGGTCGGAAATCAAGTGATCCAGGTCCAGCCGCCCCTGTTTGTAGAAATCCAGCAGGTGCGGGATATCCACGCGGAACCGGTTGGACCCCATGGAAGACCCCTGGATCTTGCGGTCCTTCATGAATAACGACGCTTCCAGCCGCAGCTTGGTGCCCGGTTTGAACATGCCCAGGATCGTGGCCGTACCGCCCATGCGCAGCATGTCGAACGCGTTCTGCGCGGTCTGCGGTAGGCCAAGCGCCTCGAACGAGTATTCGACGCCGCCCCTGGTCATTTCAATGACCTCTGCCACCGCATCCTTGTCGGCGGCGTTGATGACATCCGTGGCACCCAGACCCCGTGCCAGCGCCAGCTTGCTGTCAAGCCTGTCGATGGCGATGATCCGTCCGGCACCGGCGATGCGCGCACCGCTGATCACCGACAGGCCGACACCGCCGCAGCCGATCACCGCGACAGTGGACCCCGGCGTCACCTTGGCGGCGTGGATCACCGCGCCGACACCCGTCAGCACGCCGCAGCCGACCAGGGCGGCACGATCCAGCGGCACCTCCTTGTCGATCTTCACCAGCGAGTTTTCATGCACCAGCATCTGTTCCGCAAAGGCCGAAAGAGAGGACGACTGATGCAAGTTCTCGCCGTTCAGCGAATAGCGGCGCGCGACGCCCCAAGGCAGTTTGAGGTCGGTCGATTCACACAGATTGGGATGACCCGTGACGCATTGCGAACAGGTGCCGCAGAAGGTCGACAGGCAGCCGACCACGTGATCGCCCGGTTTGACATAGGTGACGTCTTCGCCAACCGCTTCGACGATGCCAGCGCATTCATGGCCGGGGATGAAGGGCATGGGATGCGGAAAGGTTCCGTCCTGCAGGTGCAGGTCGGAATGGCAGATGCCCGCAAAGGCCGTGTTGACGATGACCTCGCGGTTCTTGGGCTTGAAGATCGTGACGTCTTCGATCGTCATCGGCTTCGCGGCTTCCCAGACTACGGCTGCTTTCATCATCTCTCCTTTGCTGCGGCGACTGACGCCGCGATTATGGTGGTGACCGCCCGGAGGTTCGTCCAAAGGCCAAAAGCCGGGCATTGTCGACGCTGTGCAGGTTAGAACGACTCAAATCACATGTCTACTGTTGACAGTTTGGAGTGTAATTTCTAGCGTAACAGAAACAAGACGGCCCGCGGGCCCTAGACCGGAGGACCATGCCGCATGGCACGATTCCTGATCCGACGTATTCTTCAGTCGGCCCTGACGGTGTTCGGCGTTATCACGGCGGCGTTCTTTCTTGTCCGGCTTGCCGGCGATCCGTCGCTTCTGCTGCTGCCCGTCGAGGCAACGGCGGAAGACGTCCAGAGGATCCGAGAGTCGCTCGGGCTCGACCAGCCTCTGATCGTCCAGTATGCGAAATTCATCGTCAACGCGGCACAGGGGGATTTCGGCACCTCGATCCGGCAGAACACCTCGGCCATGGGCCTGGTGCTAGAACGGGTGCCCGCCACGCTGGAACTGGCGCTGACGTCCTTCGTGGTCGGCGTGGGCCTTGCCTTCATTCTGGGTATCCTCATGCGGATCACCCGTCAGCGCTGGATCCGCGAGGTCATCACCTGGCTGGCCCTTGGGCGCCAAGCCATCCCTCTGTTCTCCTTCGGTCTGGGCCTGATCCTGATCTTTGCCATCTGGCTGAAATGGCTGCCGTCCTTCGGACGTGGCACCTGGCAGCATCTAGTCCTGCCGGCCGTGACGCTTGGGACCTACGAACTTGCGCTTTATCTCCGCCTGTTCAACGCCTCGCTCGCCTCGGAGCAGCGGCTTGACTATGTGCGGACCGCCTATGCCAAGGGGCAGGGACATCTGAACGTTCTGCTGCGCCACATGCTGCCCAATGCGCTGCTGCCGTTGGTCA
>JBKDZY010000357.1:0-3108 GCA_047971765.1 Hyphomicrobiaceae bacterium
GGTGCTGGTGCAGACCGGAACTGTTGTTCATGCGAAGCAGGCGCGGGAACGCATCGTCAGCCTCGGTGGCGATGCGACCGAGATCCTCTATGACCTGGGGCTTGATGATCAGATCGTTGCCGTTGACACGACCAGCCTTTCGCCGCCGCGGGCGCTGAAGGAGAAAGCAAGCGTCGGCTACCTCCGGCAGCTTTCGGCGGAAGGTGTCTTGTCTACAGGTGCGACGACGATCGTCGCCAGCGATCAGGCAGGCCCGCCAGAGGTCGTCAATGCCCTGAAGGCCGCGAACCTGAAGGTCGTGACGCTGCCCGGCAATGCCTCACCGGGCAATATCGCGGAAAAGGTGCGCGTGATCGGCAAGGTCTTTGCACGAGAGGCGCAGGCTGAGGTGTTGGCAAAACGGATCGAGGATGGATTCCGGCATGTCGCCGAATTGCGCGCGCATATAGGGACGCCGGCCAGGGCCATTTTCATTCTGGGCGTGCGGAACGGCCGCGCGATGGTCGGCGGGGCGGCGACAACCGCGGATACGATGTTGAAGCTCGCTGGTGCCGTCAATGCCGCCGCGAACATCAACGGCTACAAGCCGCTGACGGATGAAGCGTTGATCGCGCTCGCACCCGATGCCGTGGTGACGATGCGCCGCGACGGGGCAACCGACAACAAGAACCTGATTGGCGCGTTGAGTGGCTACAGGGAGACCCCCGCGGGCAAGGCCGGGCGGTTGATCGAAATGGACGCGCATTATCTTCTGGGTTTCGGACCGCGAACGCCTGAGGCCGCGCGCGAATTGCTGACGCGCCTCTATCCGGACACGGCGAAGTAGGTCGGATCAATGGACCAGAAGGTTTCGGCCGGCGATATGGTTGATGTGCCGTTGCGCATTGCGCGTGACGTGGTGGGGCGCCGGCTGCTGGTGGCATCGGTCTTGGCCCTTGTGGTTGCGGCAGTGCTGTCCATGGCAACCGGTTCGACCGGCATACGGTTGACGGCCTTGCCTGGTGCCATTGCATCGGTGACGGGGTCGAGCACCGATGTTGCAGATGTTAGGGCGTCGCTCGTTCTCATTGATCTCAGGTTGCCGCGAACGTTGCTGGCCATATTTGTCGGCGCATCCCTGGCAATTGCCGGTGCAATGATGCAGGGCCTCTTTCGCAATCCGCTGGCGGATCCCGGGTTGGTGGGCGTCTCGTCCGGCGCCACGTTGGCTGCCGTGGCATTCATCGTTCTTGGCAACAGTTATCTCGGTGGCTGGCAGGTCATCATGGGCGTCTACGCTTTGTCGGTGGCGGCGTTCCTCGGGGGGCTCCTCGCCACGGTCGTGCTCATGGCGGTTGGCACGCGCAACGGCACAACGGCAGTCGCGACATTGCTGCTGGCCGGCATCGCACTCGGAGCGCTGAGCGGGGCATTGACGGGAATCCTCGCCTACGTCAGCGATGACCGTGAGCTGCGCGACCTGACCCTGTGGAGCATGGGCTCGTTTTCGGGCGCGAGCTGGACCAAGACCCTTGCCGTTGCACCGTTCGCATTGATCCTGCTGGTGGCCATGTCTGGCCTGGCGCGACAGCTCAATGGTCTTCTGCTTGGCGAAGCCGAAGCCTACCACCTCGGTATCGACCTGGAGCGGGTCAAGTGGAAGATCGTGTTTCTGACAGCGGTTGCAGTCGGCGGCGCAGTCGCAGTGGCGGGCATCATCGGCTTTGTCGGCATCGTCGTGCCGCATTTCGTCCGCATCGTCGCCGGTCCCGATCATCGCGTGTTGTTGCCCGCAGCTGGTATCCTGGGCGCCGTCCTGGTCCTCGTCGCCGACATTGGGGCACGCATCATCGTCGCGCCAGCCGAATTGCCGATTGGCATCATCATGGCGATCATCGGCGCGCCCGTGTTCCTGCATCTGGTCCTCAAGCGCTCGGGTGGTGCGGTCTGATGATTGGCGCAGACGGAGTGTCGTATGCGGTCGGAGGTCGCTTTCTGGTGCAGGACGTCGACCTGGAAGTGACGCCGGGCAGGCTGACCGTCGTCATCGGGCCGAACGGTGCTGGCAAATCGACGCTGTTTCGTCTGCTGACGGGTGAACTCAAGCCAACGTCGGGTTGTGTGGCGGTCGCCTCGCGGGATGTCAGGAGCCTGGGCGCCTTCGCCATGGCGCGCCTGCGGGCTGTCGTGCCACAGCACACGGCGTTGGCATTTCCATTCGTCACGGCCGAGGTTGTCGAGCTGGGCATGACTGTTTCCGGCTTGATGCCGCCCGGCAGGCAGGCGCGTGGGCTTGTCATGCAGATGCTTGATCGTGTCGGGCTGCTGCCATTGGCAGAGCGCGCGTACATGACCCTATCGGGCGGTGAGCGCCAGCGGGTCCACATCGCACGCGCCTTGGCACAGCTCAGTGCCGCGGACCGGTTTGCGGCGAGCTGCGGCGCTGGCATCGGCAGCACGCTGACACTGTTCGTCGATGAGCCGACCTCGAGCCTCGATATCGCGCACCAGCTCGTCGTGCTTGAGGAGTTGAAGCGGGAGGCCGCATCCGGTCGCGCCGTTCTTGCTGTCCTGCACGATCTGAACCTCACCGCGGCCAACGCTGATGAGGTCATCCTGCTCTCGCAGGGGCGGGCACTCGCGCGTGGCAGACCGGACGAGGTCCTGTGCGACGACGTGCTGTCCGAAGCCTATGGCTGTGATATTCGCCTCAACGTGGCTCCGCCAGCCGGCGAACCGTTCCTGCTGCCGCAGGTCTGTTCGGCCAGCTTTACGCCGGATCGGTCCCGGCCGTCGGTCGGATGAGCTGACCGTCAATCGCTGCGGGTACCCAGGCGATGCCGGCGACATCGGCAACGACGCCCGTCATGTTCCCCTCATGACAAGGCGTTTTCGCGTGGCGCCTCCGAAAAACCGGTCTGCAGCGTTTCGCGCAGGACCGGGAAGCTGAAGGGTTTCTCCAGGAACATGTAGTCGGTCGAGCCACGTGCATCGAATTCCTGTGCGGTCAGCAGGCCTGACATGATCAGGATGCGCATGCGCGGGAATGCGCGTTTCGCCTTGTCGGCAAGTTCCAGGCCGTTCATCCCGCGCCCCAGGTCCACATCTGCAATGAGAAGATCAGGCGGG
>JBKDZY010000358.1:0-1679 GCA_047971765.1 Hyphomicrobiaceae bacterium
GCGAGATTTCCGAGCGGAATGGCGACGCAGAGCAGCATGAAGTCCTGTCCTGCTCGAAATACGACGGGTTCGTCAGGTCGCTTGAATACTTCAAGAAGCAGGTCTTCAGCACCGATCTGTCAGGCTATAAAAAAATCTGGCGCGGCGACTTCGGCTTTCCCAGCAACCATGTCGAGGAAGGCTCCATCGGCCTTCAGAACCTGACCGACGTTGGCGTCGTCAGTCCCATCTACACGGTGTTTCGCTTCGCCTCCCAGGAGATGGATGCTGACTACGCCTTTGCGGTCCTCAAGACCGGGCTCTATCGGCACATCTTCGAGGTCAGCACGAGCGCCTCTGTGGACAGGCGCGGCAGTCTGCGCTGGAGCGAGTTCTCAAAGCTGCCGTTTCCGGTCCCGTCGCGGGCCGAACAGAAAGCCATCGCAGAGGTGTTGCGCACGGCCAAGGTGGACCTCGATGCCCTTAGCGCCGAGATCGAAGCCCTCTCCCGCCAGAAACGCGGCCTGATGCAGAAGCTGCTGACAGGCGAATGGAGGGTCAGCCCATGAAGTTCATCTACATCGACGAAAGCGGTGGCCGTGATCAGGGCGATGTCTTCGTCATGGCAGGGCTGATGGTCGACGCCTACAAGCTGCGCAAGAAGACCGAGGATTTCGACCGGCGACTGGAGGCCCTCTTCGCGCTTCATCCCGGCAATCGCGCGGACTTCAAGACCAGCCGTTTCATCAACGGCAAGGGTGGGTGGCGCGAGGTCGATGCGGCCGAACGCAAGGCTTTCCTCAAGACGGTCTGCGAGCTGGCTGTCGAGAACGGCGGCAAGGTCTTCGGGTATGGTCTTTCCTATGCGGCATTCGATGCCGCCGCCGCCGCAGGCCATGACCAGCCCTTCGGCACGAACTACTGGCTGGCGTCAGCCATGTTCACGGCGTGCCTCGTTCAGAAGAGGATGCAAGGCGTCAAGAACAGCAAGGGCCTCACCGTCGTCATCATGGACGACAATAAGAGCGAGATGCCGAAGCTGTCGGACGGGCTGTATCAGGGCGATGCCTGGTTCGATGGCCTCTATCAGACGCAGGGGAAGAAGCGCGGGAAAACCGTCTGGCTGGAGCGCAGCAAGAAGGATCGGTTCGACCACATCATCAACACCGCCTTCGCGATCAAGTCCGACCATTCTTCGATGGTGCAGGTGGCTGACGCCATCTCGTACGTCTATCGGCGGCATCTGGAATTGCAGACGGCTGCGGAGGTCTGGGCCGGTGAAAAGGCGTACTACGCCGAGCTCGTGGCCATTATGGAACCCGCGCGCGAGACGCTCGGCCGCTGCCCGGACGCTCCCTGTATGAAGTTCTACAAGGCGGCGAAGCATCCGGAGTGGAAGCCATGACCTTCGACGCCGCCGAAAAGCACCAGTCCCAGATCCCTGCCCTGCAGCTCCTAGTGGCGCTGGGGTTCACGCCGCTGTCCCAGGTCGAGGCTGTGCGCCAGCGTGGCGGTCGCCTGCGCAACGTGGTGCTCGACGACGTTCTTGCGGACCAGCTTCTGCGGATCAACAGCTTCACCCATCGCGGCCGGGAGTATCCCTTCGACCTCGAGGATGCGCACGAAGCCATCCGGCGGCTCAAGCCCACGCCTGACCGGCAGAAGGGCCTGCGCGGGACCAACCAAGACATCTACGATAC
>JBKDZY010000359.1:0-14860 GCA_047971765.1 Hyphomicrobiaceae bacterium
TGTCCATCGTCTTCAAGATTGCGGAGTACATCACAGTCTTGAGCTACGGCAGCGTCCTTGCCGAAGGCACGCCTGAAGAAATCCGCCAGCATCCCGAGGTCATCAAGGCGTACCTCGGCGATGAATTCGAGGACGGCCACGCATGACCGACACCCGCACAATTCTTTCGGCTGAAAATCTTGATGTCTACTACGGCACCAGCCAGATCCTGTTCGGCCTGTCGCTTGCGGTCACCGAAGGCCAGACCATGGCCCTTCTCGGCCGCAATGGTGCCGGCAAGTCGACGACCCTCAAGGCGATTGCTGGCCTTGCTCCGCCCCGGCGCGGCAAGGTGATGGTGCTCGGCAACGAGATGCAGCGCCGCAAGCCCTACCACATCGCACGCGCCGGCATCGGTTACGTGCCGGAAGACCGACAGGTCTTTCCCGAGCACAGCGTCGAGGACAACTTGTTGATCGGCACGAAAAAAGGGCCTGATGGCCAGGACTTCTGGAACCTGAAACGCATCTATGAGACCTTGCCGCTTCTCGAGCCGCTCAAGAGCCGCATGGCAGGCCGACTCTCGGGAGGTGAACAGCAGATGCTGACCATCGGCCGGACCCTGATGGGCAACCCCACCGGTTTGCTGCTCGACGAACCAAGCGAAGGCCTGGCGCCCGTCATCGTGCAGCAGATCGGCGCCCTGCTGCGCCAGCTCCGCGACATGGGTGTCACTGTGCTGCTGGCGGAGCAGAACATGCATTTCTGCCTTGGCATTGCCAGCCACGCGACTGTCATCGACAAGGGAGAGGTCGTCTACCGCAATACCATAGAGGCCTTGCGGGCCGACGAGGACATCAAGAGCCGCTACCTCGCGCTTTGAGCACCTGTGGCCTGGGGCTTATGCTCCGCCCTCACGGAGCACCCAGTCGAAGGCCGACAGGGCGCGCGAGCACAGACAAACCGGACCAATTCCGGCTGAACCGGAATTGGTATAGGCAAGACCTGCCCCATACTGCGCAGGGCACATATTCGCTTCGCAACGCCCGGACCCGCCTTGTGTATTTTCAACGGCCGGCAAGCTGCGCTGATTGGCGCGCAGGACTGTCTCTGGCGTCCAATTGAATAGCACCCGGATCGCACAAACCGGCCACAAATCGCAGCGGCTGGAGTGCCTTCCAGGACCTGACCGATTTTTTATTGGACCCACCTCGTTTTGAAACTACGCTAACCTCCCGGCGTTTTATTTGCACAATTGCCGCGATACGGGAGGACGAAATGGAATATTTTGATCTTGGTCCCTATAGCCGCAAAGTCACCACATCATCGCCAGAAGCCCAAATGTGGTTCGACCGCGGCCTGAACTGGCTATTCGGCTTCAATCACGGCGAATGCATCAGGTGTTTCAAGAAGGCCATCGAGCACGACCCCGCTTGCGCCATGACATACTGGGGCATCAGTTATGCCTCCGGACCCAACTACAATCTCCCTTGGCACCGGCAGGATCCGGCAGGTCGCCAAAGGGCGCTCTCGGCCTCGTTCGATGCCATGCAGCAGGCGCTGTCGCACGCCGCCAAGGCCACGCCATTCGAGCAGGCCATGATCAAGGCCCTGCAGGCACGTTATCCCCAGCGCGAAGCCCTCGAGGACATGACGCACTGGGACAAGGACTATTCCAACGAGATGCGCAAGGTCTACAACGCCTTCCCCGATGACATGGAAGTCCGCGCCGTCCTGGTGGAATCGATCATGAACGAGACGCCCTGGAAGATGTGGGATCTTCCAAGCGGCAAGCCGGCCGAAGGCGCCGGCACCGTGGAATGCATGAAAATCCTGGAAAGTGCATTCAACACCATGCCCGCATCATGGGATCACCCGGGCCTCCTGCATCTCTACGTCCACCTGATGGAAATGTCCCCGTTCCCGCAGAAGGCCCTTCGCGCCGGAGACAGGTTGCGCAAGATCGTGCCGGATTCGGGCCATCTCATTCATATGCCGACACACCTCGACGTGTTGTGCGGCCACTATCACGATGTCCTCGACTACAATCAGAAGGCCCTCGAACCCGACAGGCGTTTCCTCGCCTATTCGGACGATCCGGGCATCTACCTGATCTACGTCATGCACAATTTCCATTTCGCCATCTACGGCGCCATGTTTCTCGGCCAGTACACACCCGCGATCAATGCCGCCGAAGAACTGATCGCGTCGGTGCCGGAAGCGGTCTTGCGTGTTGAATCCCCCCCGATGGCCGACTTCCTTGAAGGCTACCTGACCATGAAGCAGCACGTTCTGGTCCGGTTCGGCAAATGGCAGGACATCATCGCGCAGGAGTTGCCAAAGGATCAGGAGCTCTATGTCTGCAATGTCGCGATGATCCATTACGCCAAGGCGGTCGCACATTCCGCCCTCGGCAACGTCAAGGAGGCCGAGGTCGAAAAGAAGCTGTTCCTGGCTGCCAAGCAACGCGTGCCTGAAAGCCGCCTCCTCCACAACAACACCATGCTGAGCCTGCTCGGCATCGCCGAGGAAATGCTCAACGGCGAACTCGAGTATCGCAAGGGCAACTACGATGTGGCCTACGCCCACCTGCGCAAGTCCGTAGCGCTGGACGACAACCTCCCCTACGATGAGCCGTGGGGCTGGATGCAGCCGACCCGCCACGCACTCGGTGCACTGCTGCTGGAGCAGGATCACGTCGAGGAAGCCGAAGCCGTGTACCGGTCGGACCTCGGCCTGGATGGCAAGCTCAGCCGGGCCTGCCAGCATCCCGACAACCTGTGGTCACTGCATGGGCTTCATGAGTGCCTGACGCGGCGCGGCGACACGGTTGAGGCCCCCTTGATCAAGCAGCGACTTGACCTCGCCGTCGCACGCGCGGAGATGCCGATCAAGGCCTCGTGCTTCTGCCGTCAGATCGCCATGGCCGCCTGAAGAGCTGCAGCCCGTCGACATGCAGACGGGCTGCTCCCGCGGCATTCGCTCACCGCGAACACATTTGTCATGCCGCGTGCGCGCATCGTGCTTTTGCATTTCGGACGTGCATCAGGACACGCACGCCGCGCCTGCGGCCCGGGTCCTTGGTTCACTCGTAGTCTGCCTGTGCATTTCTCAGGCTCTGGTGCCACCCGGGCAGAGCCGACGCGACGACGCAGGAACCAAAACAGGAAAGTGCACGCCGGACGAAGCCAGGCGTGCACCAGTATTGTTCTATCGTTGGAGATGTTGGCTCTCGGTCGATCACCGGCCGGGAGCACAACAACCACTGGCCGTTCAGGCCGACTTCATGCCCTTCCGGGCTCCCGTCAGAAGATCCAGCTCTTCACGGGTCGCTTTCGCGGCGTAGCTCAGACTTTCATGCGTGTGCTCGGACGTGATGAAGAAGCGGATCCGGTCCTTCTTCAACTGCACGGCGGGATAGATGATCGGAAGCGCGTTGACGCCACGGGCGAGCAGGCGCTCGGCAAGCCGCAAGGCAAGAACCGTATCCCCGACGATCACCGGCACGACCGCATGGCCTTCCGAACATCCCGTATCCAGCCCCAGCGCCTGGCATTCCCGCAGGTAGTACTGACCGTTCTGCTGCAGGCGATGAACCCGATCCTGGTTCTCATGGATGAGCTGCAGGGACCGCAGCGCCGCTGCCGTGGAGGCTGCCGGCAGGCCGACGGAATAGACGAAACCGGGCGACTGGTACTTGAGAACCTCGATCAGTTCCTTCGAACCGGCAATATAGCCGCCGCACGATGACAGCGTCTTCGAGAGCGTCCCCATCCAGATGTCGACATCGTGAAGATCGACGCCGCAATGTTCGGCGATGCCCTGGCCGGTCTCGCCCAGAACACCGATGCCATGGGCTTCGTCCACCATCAGCCATGCGCCGTAGCGCTTCTTGATCCGAACGAGTTCCGCGAGGTCAGGCGTGTCGCCATCCATCGAGTACAGGCCCTCGGTCAGGATCAGCGCGAAGCTGTGATTGTCCCGATGCTGCGCAAGCTTGCGCTCCAGGTCGGCACAATCCCCGTGATTGAAGCCCACGAGCTTCGCACCAGAGAGCTTCGCCCCCGTGGAGGCACTGTTGTGCACGTATTCGTCGTAGAAAATGATGTCTTTCGGGCCAACAATCGTGGCAATCGTGGAGACGTTCGTCGCATGCCCGCTGACGAACACCAGGGCCTCTTCCGTCTGGTAGTGACGCGCCAGTTCCGCTTCCAGTGCCTTGTGCAAGGGCCGCTCACCCGCCACCAGACGGCTCGCCGACACCGAGGTGCCATAGATCTTGGTCGCCTCGATGGCTGCCGCACTCACTTCCGGATGCTGATTGAGCCCCAGGTAATCGTAGGACGTGAAGTTGATGTAGTCCTGGCCACCAATCTTCGCCTCGGCGCCCGAGCGGCTCTCGTGGAGCTGGAAGTAGGGGTTCTTGACCGAGAAGATTTTCTGGTACTCGCCGTACTTGGCCAGAGACTTGTAGGCCGGCAACTCCGCGAAAGATGGCGTCCGCCGTCCATTCTCGGTGTGTGTCGGTTCCGGAATGGCATCATTGTACCAGCGTTTGACCGTCGAAAGTGCCAGTTTAGACATGGTAGAGATCGCGCCGGGAGCAACGAATTGTTGTTCGGCGTCATGCTCATAGGTCATCGCACCAATTGTCCTTGCTTGTGGGGCTGCCTTTTTTTGCCCTGCACCATTTTGCTCACTCAGTCGTTATCTCCTCCACGAGGAAAACAACTCGTGATCACCTGATATCTCATGACAAGCGATGAGATAGCCCAACCAATTGATTTGCAGGCAAGCGTCGGGACACGTGCTTCGACGATGCGTTTATTGAACCATCAGTTCAGAAGCTTGATGCGTTCAACAATGGCGTCGAAACTGTCCGCACTTCCCACCCATCGGCGGAGGACATTAGCTGACTTGCTGAACAAAACTGTCATGTTTCGAATTAATGGTTAATTTTCGGAATGGGCAGAAAGATAACTTTGGCTATTCTCTCGGCAATAATCGCGGCGGGCCGCTGCATATTCCAGCAACGGTAATCCGATCGCCATGCCCCTCTGGGCACCAGCAGAAAACACGATCAATTTTTCGTTACCACCTGTCCGGGGCCGAGCGGACCGGGGATTGCCCCCTGCCCGCGCCTGCAGGGTCGATCTCAGGGGCTGGTCGCGCGCCCCTGCGCTTCGACCAAACGTGCAATCTCGTCAGCAAACCGGTCGATCTCTTCTTCGCTGTTGTAGTAGTGCGGCGACGCGCGCACGAGCGTCGGAAGATTGCGGTCGGTCGCATCAATGAGCGTACTCGACGGGCGCGATGCCGACACGTTGATGTTCCGCCGCTGGCAGTGGTCCTTGATGCGGGCTGCATCGATGCCATCGACACAGAACGACACGATGGCAGCCTGCTGGTGTCCGATGTCGTGCAGTGCGGCTCCCGCAATGCCCGCAAGCTTTTCCCGCAAACGGGCTGACAACAACCGGCAACGCGCCTCGATGTCATCGAGACCGATATCCAAAGCATAATCGATGGCAACGCCGAGCCCGAGCCGGGCGGCATAATTGTTCTCCCAGGTCTCGAAGCGGCGCGCATCCGCACGCAAGGCATAGCGGTCGAGCTGAACCCACGGCGCTGCGTAATGGTCGATCATGGGCGGCTCGGTCGCCTCTATCAGCGCACGCCGAACGTAGAGAAAACCGCTGCCACGCGGCCCGCGCAGAAACTTGCGTCCCGTCGCGGACAACATATCGCAGCCAAGCGCGCTGACATCCACCGGCATCTGGCCAACGGCCTGGCAGGCATCGAGCAGGAAGGGAATGCCGTGCCGCCGAGCGATACGCCCCACATCCGCAGCAGGATTGACAAGACCGCTATTGGTCGGAACCCACGTGATGGCGATGAGCCGAACCCGCCCGTCGATCATGTTTTCCAGGGCATCAGGGGCGATGGCCCCAGAGCGATCATTCGGGATGACGTCGATCCTGACACCGGTGCGCTTCGCCACTTGCAGGAAGGCGACATAGTTGGCCGCATATTCGGCACTGGCGGTGAGGATGCGGTCTCCGGGCTGGAAGCGCTGCGCATAGAACGCCATCTGCCAGGCGACGGTGGCGTTCTCGACCAGGGCAACCTCGTCCCGATGGGCGCCAATCAGGCGTGCAACGCTGTCGTACACGCCTTCCAGACGGCCTGCCGCTTCGCCTGCGGTTTCATAGCCGCCGATCTCCGCCTCCCGGCGCAGATAATCCACCATGGCATCGCGGACGGGCGCCGGCATCAGTGCCGCACCAGCATTGTTCAAATGAAGACGATGCGCGACGCCCGGCGTTTCCAGTCGAACTTGTTCGAGATCAATCGTCAAGGCTGCATCCTCCGCTATCGTTTGAACTGTGGACGCATGAAAACGATTTGGATCGAGCCAAGTCTACACCCATCGAAGCTGTCAACAGATCGCCAATTGTCCCTGAAGCGAACGGTCATTCCTGAGAAAGCTGCGCACGCAGACCCACATGTGCACGGGTGAAATGCCAGCCTCCACGCGACGCACCGGCAGTCGCGCCCCAAAACCGAACCATGGATTTGTCCGCTCGCCGCACTGCTGGCGTCACGAGGCAACCGGATGGAGACACCCATGCCGCCCGGCCTTCGACATGAGCACACCCACCCCGACATTTGGGGCATGAATTGTGTGAACCCCATGGAAATTCCGAAGATCAGACTGTCATTTTCACGAGGTCACCATGACCGAATTACTCATGAAGGCGCTGATGTGCGCCGCAGTATTCACGAGCATTCTTGCACCTTCCAAAGCCCGGTCCGAGGGCATTCGTCTGATGACGCTCTATTGGCCGCCCTTCATCGACAAGACCAACGACGGCCAAATCGTGGGCCTCGGCCCGACAATCGTCGAACGAATCCTGACCGATGCAGGTCTCGACCTGAAAGCGGAATTGCTGCCATGGCCGCGCATCTACAAGCGCGCCACGAAGAAGCGGAACATCCTTGTCTATTCGATGGTGCGGTTTCGAGAGCGTGAAGAGCTTTTCAATTGGCTGTCGCCGCTCTTCATCAGTGAACCGGGTGTTCTCGTCTACAATCGAGACAAGCCGCCGCCGCGGCCGCAGACCATCAACGCGCTACGCCGCATGAAACTCTGCGTCACGACCGGAAACACGTTCTATGTCAAGCTTCGCGCGCTCGGCTTTGAGCCCGGAAGCAACATTCTCGAATTCGAGACGCTGTTCCCCGACGATGACACGCGTCAGCAATGGTACTATGTCCACCCGAATTGTGATTTCAAGGTCACCAATTGGGCCGCCGTCACCTCCCTGCTCAGACAGCGCGGCTTCAAGGTCCCTTCGAAATACATCGGCTTCTATCCCGCACCGGAACAGATGCTCGGCCAGGACATGAAGGCCTACCTGGCAGCCAGCAAGAACTTCGATCCGAAGGCGCTGGACGCCATTCAACGCAGTTCCAGGAAGCTCCTCCGCAGCGGAGCCCTCCTGTCGATCTGCCGGACCCAATACCAGTTCGACGACAAGACCTGCTCGATGCTGGCGCCGCAGGAGCAGGCCGAACGTTGATCGACGACATGCGAAAGAACTTCAAATCGGGGGGGAACCTCTTGCGGCTCGCGTTGGAAATGTTGCCTCGGCTGGCTGCCTGTGCCTTCGCGGCAATGGGCGCGGCATCGCCTGCGCGAGCCGGCGACATCACGTTGCTGACGGAGTATTGGGTCCCCTACGTTCGCCCCGCGAAACCCACCGGCACTGATGGCCTGGCGGTTGCGCTCGTGCAGAAGATACTCCATGGCGCGGGGCTCAGGATCAAACCTGTCGTGCAGCCTTGGCCTCGAACCTACAAAATGGCCCTGAACGGCAGGAACGTCCTCGTCTTCTCCATGGTCAGGGTTCCGGAGCGCGACAAGCTCTTCAGTTGGATCGCGCCCCTGTTCGTCAGCCAGCCGGGTGTCCTCATCTACGCCAGGGACGCCCCCCTGCCTCGCCCCACGAGTATCCAGGAACTGAAAACCTACAAGGTCTGCTGCACCCCGGGTACGCCGTTCTACCTGAAACTGCGCGAACTGGGCTTTGAGCCGAACGAGAACCTTCTTGAACTCCAGACCATGTTTCCCGGCCGCGTATCCCCGGCAGGCAATGAACTCACACTGGTACCCCGTCATTGCCAGTTCATGATTGCGGGATGGCCGCCGCTGATGGCGCTCTTCCGACGGCGCGGCGCCAGGAACCCCGAAGCGAAATTCGCATCCTACGACGCACCGGACACCATCTTCGGAACGAACATGAAGGCATGGCTTGTCGCCAGCCGGAACTTCGATCCCGCCATCCTGCAGGCAATCACGGCCAGCTACCAGGCGGCATTCCGCTCCGGCGAACTGCATGCAATCTGCCGCGCCCGGTTCAACTTCGACGAGGAGACCTGCCGGTTGCTGACACCAGACTAGATGATGATTTTGCAAGTGTCCGTATCGACCGCGAAGTTCTCACGGATGCGCTGTTTGAACTGGCGAACCTCGGGGGCGGGACACGCGAACTCCTGACAGATCGGAAGGGCCAACTCATGGCCCTGCCCACGACACACGCGAACCGCGATCGCATATCGATGCAAGAGATGATCAAAACGGATCGATCCTCGAAGAAGAATCGTTCCCTCGGACGTCAGGTCGGGTTGCACGTCATCGTTGTAACCGCACTGCTCTCCATCTCTTTCACCGCCATTTTCGTAAGCGCAGCGTCCCGTCTCATCGTTGCCGACGCCAAGACCGGTGTCGACCAGGTGATCGCCAACGTCGTCCCCTTTGCCGAGATGGCGGCCTACAGCACATCGAAATTCAGCGCAGCGGCCGCCCTCAAGCTTCTGTCCGGCAGCCCCTGGGTTGCAAGGGCGAGGATCGTTGACAGCTTCGACGACGAGCTCGCCAGCTATCGAAATCCCGAGATCAAGGACCAACCCCTCTCCGGCCTGGAGCGCCGCAGGATCAATTTGAACCTCGGCGCCGGAAACCAGATCTATGGCGTTCTCGAGATCGACATCGTCTACCGCGCCAACAAGTTCGCGCGCTTTTTCCTCTACGCCGGTGTCGGCGCGATCGTGCTGACAAGCCTGTCCCTCGCCTACCTTCTGTTTGCCGTATTCCAGCGGCGCGTCGTGCAGCCGGTCACGCGCCTCAAGAGCCAGTTGAGCGACTGGCCAACGACATCCCCCACCAAACCGTTATCGCACCAGGATTTCGGCTCCCAGGAACTCGACGAGTTGTCCCGGACCTTTCAGGACGCGCTGCAGCGGAGCATCCAGGCCAACGAGGAGAGAAACCGCGCACTCGCCCAGCGGGCGCTGATCGCCGACGCCGTCAACGGCGCACTGGCACGTGCGGACATCTTTCTTGCGACAACAGGTGAAGAGCAGAACGACCAGCGCATGACATTTGGCGCTGAGATCCCTGACCCCATGTCCGGGATCATCGACAGCCTGACCACCGCCAACAGCGACATCAACCGGGTTGTCAACGCGAAGAGCTGGGACGCCACCGTTTCGATGGCGCGCCGGAAAACAGACAGTCGCGATGATGGCCGCGAGGGGGTCACGATCGTCGAGGTCGCACTACCGGATGAACGGGTGTGGACACTGACCTGCGTCGATCTCGACCTGCAGCGGCGGGCGGTCGTCGGCACCGAGACGACGGAACTGCGCAAGCTCAGCCACGAAGCCGAGGCGGCCCGACGCCTTGAAGCGATAGGCGTTCTCGCCAGCGGCGTGGCCCACGATTTCAACAATGTCCTGGCCATCATCATCAGCGCCATCGGCCTGCATGAACGCGCGACTGGCTCCATGCCGGAAAACCTGTCCACCGCATTGAGGGCCGCACACCGCGGAGCCCAGGTCACCCGGCAGCTTCTTGATGCTTCACGCAGCGATCCAAGGGTCTACGGAGCCGTTGACCTCTCCCAGTTGATCGATGAAATCGAGCCCGAACTGCGTAATATCCTCGGCACGGCGACCCCGTTGAACATTCGCATCGAGACCAACAGTTTCGTGATCGCCGAAGCCGGTCAGCTCCACAACACGCTTGTCAATCTGTGCGTCAATGCCCGCGATGCCTCCGAGCCCGGCAACCCGATCGAACTCCTGATGCGCGACGCAACGCCCGACGAGCTGCGTGCCGAGGACTTGCCCCATGAACACGACTTCATCGTCATCACCATCAGTGACAGCGGAGTGGCCATACCGAAGCATGTCCTGCCTCACATCTTCGAGCCCTTCTACACGACCAAGAAGCGTGGGCAGGGAACGGGGCTTGGCCTGCCTCTGGCACGCTCCTTCGCACTTCGGTCTCAGGGCAAGATAAGGCTGCAAAGTGAACCCGGTATCGGCACCCTGGTGAGCCTCTACCTGCCGTCCCGCAAACGCATCGTCTCGCAGACCTCCTCGGGCCCGGAAATGCCCGGACACGAAAAACGGATCGAGGGATTGAAAGTCCTCGTCATCGAGGACGAGCACGACCTCCTGGACAGTCTTCTGGAGTTCTTCCGCATCGAGGGATGCCATGTGGCCGGGGCCGGAACATTGCGGGAAGCCATCACCCTCATCGAGACCGGTTCCGAGCCTCCATTCGACATCATCTTGAGCGACATCGTCTTGCCGGATGGATCCGGTGTGACCTTGCTCGATTATGTCACTTCACGGACATTCCCAGGCCAGATCATTCTGATGGGTGGGAACTTCGACGTCGACCAGCTCACGCCAACCCAGTCTCGCAGCATGAAGGCATTCCTGAAGAAGCCGTTCTCGCTGGACGAAATCGTCGAGACAATCCTGGGCTGATGGAACATTCGAACCGTCGGCCACATGGCTGCTGTCGAACAATCGGTGGCGCAGTGGCAGGGCATCACGCCGGGCCGAGACACGATCACCGGAAGACCGAACCGCCAGCTACGGCCGCTTCAGTTTTTTCGTGATCTCATCGAGACTGGAGAGCGCGGGACCGAAATCCGGCTCCGCAGCCAACACCCCGCCGTCAACCCGGATCTTTGCCTCGAAATGCAGGATCTCCCGGACCTTGTCCTTGTCGGTCAGGATAAGGAAATCATCCGGCCCCCAGGGCAGGTTCGCGTGCTCGCCCTTCGGCGGGGGCGCGCCGCCCGCCTCGAGCTTGTACATGCGCGCCAGTTCCTCCCGCGGATGGGCGGCCACCCTCTTGCCGTAGTCACGAAAAACCTTGAGAACGCTCATTATGGCGTCTTTGTGCCTGTCGTAGGACTCGGCACGGGCCACGAGAAAACCAGTGGTTGGATAGACATCCGGGCTCGCGACATCCACATAGGCCAGTTCGGTTTTCCGGAATCCGCCAAACAGGGCGATATAGGCCCTCGGCACCGCCGCGCCCTCCACCTCCCTGTTGACGAGGTTGAGAAACAGGTTCTCGGGATTTTCCACCTCGACCAGCTTGAGCGACCCGGTCTTCAGGTCCTCCAGCTTGCCCAGCCGCCTGAGTTCGGCGAAGACCAGCGAGTCGGTAATGGTCCTGGGCATCACCGCCACCCGTTTGGTGAACCAGTCGCCGGCATTCTCGGCCCTCACGAACAGCCGCACCTGCTGCTTCGAGCGCATCACGACGGCCAACACGACAAGATCCTTGTAGCGTGCAATGCCTTCGACAACCGGTGGCCCGAAAGACCAGGCCATTTCGCTCGCCCCCGCCATGAGTGCCGCGACGGCCCCCCGCCCCGCCACCTGGTAGGCAGGTTCAACATCAGGGAGAAGACCGTGCTGCTCCCCATATGTCACAGCAAGATATGCGGATGCCGGCCACGTGGAACTCGCCGGCCACATCAAGTCCTGGACCTTGCTCGGTGGGTACTGGGCCCCGTTCATGGGCAACGCCAGCCGGATCGGCGCCGCCGGGCGGAAAACGTAGAACGCGAGAAGCGCGAACATGGCCAAGACAACCGCCATCACATCCCTGGATCGCGATGCTCCAGGAATGCGGGAGAGGAACTTCGAGGTTGTCCTGTCAGACGGTGACATGCGGCTTTCAGATTGAATCCTGTCTTGTTGTCAGTCAACCGCGAGAATAACGCCAATTACCCAATGGTAGGCACGAAAACATTGCCGCTCTCCTGACGTTTCCAGTTCAAATTCATGGCCGCGTATCGATCCGCACGATGAGCAATGCGTCGAGAGGGCAACGATGTCGATGCGACGAGAAATCGACCGTATAGCCCACGGTCTGAAGTATCCCTCGCCCGGCCGCTGGAAGTGGTGGAAATGAACATGTCACCACACGGAAGACCAACCCCATGGCAGGGGGCTGAAACAACCGGCAGCAGCGGGTCATTACAACCATCCTCGCATGCACCACCGTCACATCACATTCCGCTGAAATGAAATTTAGAAAATAGTCACAATACCTTAAAGGATGGGAACATGGCCTGGCACAGCGGTTGCGATTGAACAGTCATGCAGCCTCGCGACCTCGACGAACCAGTCGTTGAAGGGATTGCAGGGCGAGCCCCAGAGGACCGCCAAAGGCATTTGACCCGGAAGGATGACTGTCATGAAACGCGCGCTAATCGCAGCCCTGCTCGGAACCACCATGCTCGCCGCACCAATGGTCGCCTATGCGACAACGCCGGCCACAACAGCGAAAGCGCAGCAGGCTGACAAGGCGAAGGTCGACTACGATAAGCTCATGAAGCTTTCCGAAGATGGCTTCAAGACCATGCGCGACGTGCGCCTGTCACGGCTGGCAATCTTCAACGGCGATACCGTAGCCGCGGAAAGAAACATCAATGCCGCGGTGGCCGAGCTCGAGAAGGTGAAGAAGGACGATACGGCGTACGTTGGCCGCACCAATGCCGAGAAGGACAGCATGCAGTGGATCCCCATTGATGCCTCCATGGACATTGTCGACAACTACGTCGATACGCCCCAGAAGCGCGCGCACATCGCCAAGGCCAACGAACACTTCAAGGCCGGTGACAAGAAGAAGGCCGTCGATGAACTGAAACTCGCGCAGATCGACACCAACTTCACACGTCTCCTGATGCCGATGACCACCACCGCCGATCACATCAAGATGGCCCAGGACCTGATGTCCCAGAAGAAGTTCTATGAAGCCAACCTGGCGCTGAAAGCGGCTGAGGATGGCGTGGTGGTCGACACCGTGGCGCTGGTTGATGTCCCGAAGGCAGCAGCGTCCGCGAAGGGTTCAAATACGGCCGCAACCACAAAACCGGCCGCTGCCAGCAAGTAATACAGGCAGCGTCTCAAGGGCGGCACGACAGCCAAGGAATGCGGATGAACCTTCATCCGCGTTCCTTTCGGTTTCTGCCCTGCGGCGGACCTCAGGCGTTCTGGTCCCGCGGCTTCTCCCGCAGCAAACCGTATTTCTGGACGCGATACCGCAACGTTTCGCGCGTCGTGCCCAGCGCCCGGGCTGTGGCCATGACGTTATAGGCGTTGCGCCGCAAGGCCGTCTCGATGATGAAACGATCCATGTCCTCGAGCGCCATGGATCCATCGAGCGGAAGTTGGATCAAATCCTTGCCACCGGTCTTGTCGCTGACGAGCCTTGATTGGTCGTCCGTGCGGCTGAGTTGTATCCATTCGAGTGGCAAGGTATCGCTGACCGACAGCAGAACCGCGCGCTCGACCACGTTGCGCAACTCGCGGACATTGCCAGGCCACTCATACGCTTCGAGGATCGCCCAGATCTTCTCGGGCACATGCCGGACCTTCTTCTTTGCCAGCGCGTTGAACTCGTCGATGAAGGCGAACACGAGTTCCTCGATGTCCTCGGGCCGCTGCCGCAGCGGAGGCAGGGAAATCTCGAACACCGAAAGACGATGGTAGAGGTCCCGGCGGAACCGTCCGGCCTGCATCTCCTCGCCGAGAACCCGGTTGGTTGCCGCAATGATCTGGACGTCGATCGGGATCTCGCGCTCGCCGCCGAGCCTGCGGATCATCTTGTCCTCGATCGCCTTGAGCAGCTTGGGCTGGAGCGCGATGTCGATTTCCGCAATTTCATCGAGGAACAGTGATCCCCCGCTGGCCTGCTCCATCAAGCCCACGTGCTTTCCCTTGGCGCCGGTGAAGGCACCGGCCTCATGGCCGAAGAGTTCCGATTCCAGCAGGTCACGCGGCAGCGCCGCACAATTGACGGACACGAAAGGCGCATCCGCCCGCGGTGAGCTGTGGTGCAGGATCTTGGCCGCCAATCCCTTGCCTGTGCCGGTCTCGCCATTGATGATGAGCCCCGAGAACGGCAGCCCGCACAACCGCTGCAGCAGATCCCGCGCCGACTGGGCCGCCACCGACTTGCCGCGGAAGGCATCTGGCTGATAGCTGCGCTGCTCATCCCGGGTCGCGCGCTTCAGGCGGCGCTGCGCCTTGGCGCTGCGCGTGGCGCCGGCAATGACGAGATCGAGCCGCCCCATGTCGGCAGGCTTGGTGAGAAAATCGAAGGCACCGAGCCGCATGGCGCGCACCGCATCGGGAGCCTCCCCGTATCCGGTCAGGAAAATCCATTCACCCGTACCGATGCCCGCCTTGCGCAGGTTCCTCAGCAGGTCAAGGCCATTGCCATCGGGCAGACTGAGATCGGAAATGACGATGAGCGGCTCGCACTGCCCCGCCATGAGCATCTGCTCGGCCTCGGCAACAGAAGCCGCAATGAAGGTCTCCCAGCCGATACGCTTGTAGTGGCGGGCAAGCTCGTTGCCGAGCAGGGGTTCGTCCTCGACGATGAGAAGCTGATCAGTCATTGGGCGTCCGGCAAGGCAGGTTGAGTGTGACACTGGCGCCCCCGCCGGGGCGGTTCTCGAGTTGCATCCGGCCCCCCATTTCCTCGACGAGCCGCAGA
>JBKDZY010000360.1:0-1516 GCA_047971765.1 Hyphomicrobiaceae bacterium
TCGGCGCGCCTGAGAAACGGCCGGCCGGGGCCTATGGCCGTGTCGCGGGTTCCGATCCGGGCCGCGGCCAGTCGCCAAAGACATTGGGCCACGCCTTCGAACCGCTCGTCACCACCCCGGAGCCGGGACGGGGGCCCGGCCTGGGGTTGAGCACCATTCTTGGATTGGCCGAGCAGAGCGGTGGAACCGCAACGATCTACAGCGAGTTGGGTGTCGGGACCACGGTCAGCATATATCTGCCGCGCCTCGATGACGGCTGTGAGCGGTCGAGTGGCGAACGGGCCGAAGAGGAGCGACAGGGCGAGGGCGAAACCGTACTTGTTGTCGAAGACAATGGCCCGGTGCGCGAGATCACCTGCCAACGACTGGGCGAACTCGGCTACCAGGTGATCGAGGCCGAGAACGCGCCGTCCGCCCTTGAGATTATCGAGAGTGGCACCCCTGTCGACATCGTCTTCAGCGACATTTTCATGCCCGGTGGCATGTCGGGTCATCAATTGGCAGTCGAGGTCAGGCGGCGCTGGCCGCGAATTGCGACCCTTCTGACCTCTGGGTTTGCCGATGGCTTGTTCCGGGGGCGCTACGAGTCCGGCGCGACGAGCATTCCCCCGCTCTCGAAGCCCTATAGTCGCGGAGAGCTTGCCCGTGCCATCAGGCGCGCCTTGGCAGAAACGCGCGAAGCCAGGGCCCAGCCCCGGACCAGCGCGCCGCTATAAGACACCATCAGGCACCGTAACCGGCTCATGCAACTCAAGAAATGCGTCAGGAAGCTTCGCAGACCGCACGCGGCGCGCTGATGGCAGTAGAGGGCCGTGGTGCTTGGTCAACCCTTCTCCACGGCCGAGGCAAAGACATAGCCGACACCGCGCACCGTCTTGATCAATCGCGGGGATGACGGTGTGGGCTCGATCTTGCGGCGCAAGCGAACGATGAGATTATCGATCGAGCGGTCGAGTGGCGACCAGTCGCTGCCCTTGAGGAGATCCATGATGTTGTCGCGTGACAACACCCGCGCCGGCCGCTGGACGAACATGGTCAGCATGTCGAACTCGGCCGTGGTCAGGTCGCACAGCTCACCGCCACTGGTTCTGAGTTCCCGGCGGGGCACGTTGAGCACGAAGCCCTCGAACTGGTAGCGTTCATTGGCGGTCTCATCGCTGCTCTCGTTGGGTAGCGGCACGGTGGGGGCCGCGTGCTCGGCGCCGCCATAGCGCCGCAGCACCGCGCGGATCCGGGCCAGGACCTCGCGAACATGGAATGGTTTGGAAATGTAATCATCGGCGCCAAGCTCCAACCCCACGACCCGGTCGATGGTGTCACCTTTTCCGGAGATCATTACGATCGGCACGTTGCATCGGCCTCTAATTTCTTGCGCGAGAATGAGGCCGTTTTTTCCGCCAAGATTGAGGTCGAGTGTAATCAGGTCCATCGAGCTTTTTTCAAGCCTTTCAATCGTTTCCGCTGCTGTTGCAGCCTCCTCGACGATGTAGCCTTCCAATTCCATGCAGTCGCGCAG
>JBKDZY010000361.1:0-7960 GCA_047971765.1 Hyphomicrobiaceae bacterium
GATCGTTGGCGGCGAGACCCACTACACGCGCTTCGAGATGCGGCCGTTCTTCACGACGCCCTCAACCCCGATCCTGCAGCCTGACCCCATGCGTGGCGGATTGACGGAGCTTCGGAAAATCGCGGCGACGGCCGATGCCTGGGGTATTTCCATTGCGCCGCACTGTTTCCACGAACTGGCTGTGCACCTGCTGTGCTCCATCCCCAACGCCAACTATCTGGAATACATGGACTGGAATGACGATCTGTGGGTTGCGCCTGTCATTCCCGTCAATGGCATGGTGAAACCGCACGAGACGCCTGGGCATGGCCTGGCGTTCAAGCCCGAGGTGTTGAAAAGCTGCCGGGTCGGTGGGTTCGAGATGCGCGCCAAATAAGCCCGCTCTGGCGGACGTGATGAGCGTTGGCAGAGAGGCCTGCCAACGCCTGATCGCCCAAAGCCGGGTGACTTGAGTGAGTGTTCACCAAATACCGTCAAATTGTGCGGATAAAACAACGTTGGCGGCTTGTTGGCTTCGCTGTTCCTGGTGCATTCGCTTGTGAGGACGCATGGTCATGGACAACCAGCCCGGAGATCCTGAGCGGTCGGGTCTTTGGGCGAGGATCAAGGCGTTCGACTTCGACGGCGAAGCGGAAACCGAGCTGACCTTCGCTCTCAGGCTTCAGCGTTCAGAAGCCTGGACGGCGGACTATACGCAGCGCGCGATGCTGGAATACAGGCGCGTCATGTTCCTGGCTGTGACGCATGAGCGTCCGGTGTCGCCATCGCACGCGGTCGATGCGGTCTGGCACCTGCATCTCACCTATACCCGGAACTACTGGAAAGGCTTGTGCGGCGGCGTGCTCGGCATGGAGGTGCATCATGATCCGACGCGCGGCGGCGTGACGGAAGCGGTCAGGCATCGCGAGATGTACGCCGATACGCTTGACGCCTATCGAGCTGCTTTCGGAGAGCCGCCACCAGATGATGTCTGGCCGGCGGTGGACCGGCAATTTCCGCGGCCCAAGCAGAGTGGATGGTCTCGCCTGGAGGGCGAGGGGCCGGGCTGGCTCAAGCAGCCGTCGGTGCTTGCCCTCGCGTTTGTGTTGTCCCTCACGATGTTCTCGGGGTTTGCGCTTGCTTCCCCGTTCGACGTCAAAGGTATTACATTTCTGGGTCTGCTCGTGCCGGCCTTGATATTGGCTATTCTGGCCGGCGTGGTGATCCGGTTATGGCTGCGCGGTCCGGCTGCGCGGCCACAGGATAGACATGCAAATCTGGACTGGGATGAAGCTGCCTATCTCGCCGGTGGCAAGGAGCGATTGGCACTGGCGGCTATTGCGCGCCTGGCAGGCTCGGGTGTCGTGACTGTTGATGCGAGCGGTAAACTCAAGGCTGTCGATGTGCGACAAGCGCATGTCAGTCCGGTGGAGGAGAGCGTACTGGCTCATTTGCCTCTGCATCCTGGGCATGCAGAGTTCAAGGGCACGTTCGAAGGGGTAAAAGCGGACGTTGGACGGGCTTTTGCCCTGCGCGCGCAGCACCTTTCCGAACGCGGGCTTCTGAAGTCAGAACGGCAGATCAGGACTGCCAAGTTCATATCGGCGCTGCCTCTCATGGCCGTCATCCTTGTGCTTGGTTTGCCCCGGATATATTTTGGTTTAAGTGCTGGCAAACCGGTCGGCTATCTCGTGATTGTGCTGATCATTGCCCTCGTTGCCGGCTGGTTTGTGCTCATGCCTTCGAAGGCCGCTGATCAGGTGTCCGACAGGGGGGCGGCGGTCCTCAAGAACCTTCAATCGCGACATTCACGGTCCGAGGTCCGCAAGCATGACGGTCCACTGGATGGCGAACGGGCGGCCTTGGGCGTTGCGCTCTACGGATCGGCTGTGCTTGCCGGAACGGCACTGGCCTTCATCCACGACTGGGTACCTCGGCTCAGTGCGGCGCAACCTGTCAGCAGCAGCGGCTGTGGCGCATCGGGATGCGGCACTACGTCAGGGGGAGGTGATAGCGGATGCAGTGGTTGCGGCGGCGGCAGCGGGGATTGATCGCGGAAGCGCTCCAATCCCGGCTCACAACCCGTTGTAGCTTGCAGCCCCGATGATGGGACCGGCGCGGCCTGCCTGGATGATGATGGCGCACAGCATGTTGTTCCTGCCGGGCAGGGCATCGCGGGGCAACGTCAGTTTGGCGGTCTTTCCGGACCACATGCCGATGGGGTTCATCTCACGCACGACGTTGTAGTACTTGATCGTCTTGCCGCGGTTCTCGCCGCGCTGGATCTTGACCTCGACTACCGGCAGCGCCATGACCAGCCAGATGGTGGCTTCCTTGTATCTGGCGCCTTCCGGCGCTGCTCCGGTCTCGATGTAGACATGGCGCTTGTCGGCGTGGACCTCGACTGGCACCCGTGATCTGCGCAGTTCTTCATCCGTGCTGGCGATGGCAGTCTCGATGGATGTCTTGTTGCTGCCGATGACGTGGGTGCGGCCGTTGACGACCATCTGCGGGGTGTAGACGCGTCCGTCCCCGCGCTGCTTGGCATAGAGCCGCTGGAGTTGCGAGAACTTGGGGTTGGCGAGCGTGTCCTTCCAGCCGAGATAATCCCAATAGTCCACGGGCATACTGAGCGCGATCACATCCTTGCGGGCCGCGAATGTCTGCATCAAGGCGTCAGCCGGTGGGCAGGACGAGCAGCCCTGGCTGGTGAACAGCTCAAGCACAGCCCTTGGCTCGCTGGCAGGGGTGGTTTTCGGCGTCTGGTCCTGCGCTGCCGCCGCTGTGGGCAGACCGAAGCAGATGACCGATCCGAAAAGCGCAATTCCCGCCGCAAGCGTTGTTCTGGGCTTCAGCATATCATCTATATCTCTCGGGTTCTTCGGGCTCACGGTGAACGGAGGCGAGCCGTCCGGATCCATCGACTTTCGTTATCGGAGCTGCCCAACTCAATTGCCACTCACGAATGGGTGACAGCATGGGCCCCGATATGAAAGATCCTTCAGGATGTGGTTGCAACCTAGGCGACGCCGATCTGGTGACCATAATACCATCGGGCCGGTGCTGACACCGGCCCGATCGCATTCGTACTGCCGTGATGCGGTGCGCTATCAGGCGGCTTTCGCCAGATTGCGCAGCACGTACTGCAGGATGCCGCCGTTGTTGTAGTAGCTGAGCTCGTCCTCGGTATCGACACGGCACAGCGTGGTGATGTTGCGGGTGGTGCCGTCAGCGTAGGTAATCTCGACAACCACGTCCTGGCGCGGCTTCAGCTCGGCCAGTCCGGCAATGTTGACGATCTCACCGCCCTTGAGGTCGAGATCCTTCATGGTCATGCCGTCCTTGAGCACAAGCGGCAGCACGCCCATGCCGACGAGGTTCGAACGGTGGATGCGCTCGAACGATTCCGCGACAACGGTGCGGACGCCGAGCAAGCGGGTGCCCTTTGCCGCCCAGTCACGCGAGGAACCGGTGCCGTATTCGCGGCCGGCAAAGATGACGAGCGGTGTGCCCTCTTCCTTGTACTTCATGGCGGCGTCGAAGATCGACATCATCTCGCCTGTGGGCACATGGAAGGTGTAGCCGCCCTCCTGGCCACCCATCATCAGGTTCTTGATGCGGATGTTGGCGAAGGTGCCGCGCATCATGACGTTGTGGTTGCCACGCCGGGCGCCATAGGAGTTGAAGTCGTTCGGGCGGACCTGACGCTCGATCAGGTAGGACCCGGCCGGACCGTCACGCTTGATGGAGCCTGCGGGGGAGATGTGGTCGGTGGTGATCGAGTCGCCGAACATGCCAAGCACACGCGCGTTGACCACGTCCTCCACCGGTTCCGGTTCCATGCCCATGCCTTCGAAGTACGGCGGGTTGGCGACGTAGGTCGAACCCGTGTTCCAGACATAGGTGAGGCTGGCGCGGGTGCGCCCCATGGACTGCCAGCGCTCGTCGCCCTTGAACACGTCCGAATAGCGCTGGGCGAAGGTGTCCGGGGTGACGTTGGCGCGAACCATCTCGGCAATCTCTGCGGTCGTCGGCCAGATGTCCTTCAGGTAGACCTCCTGGCCGTTGGAGCCCTTGCCGAGGGACTCGGTCGTGAGATCGAGGTTCATGGTGCCAGCGATCGCATAGGCAACGACGAGCGGCGGAGAGGCCAGATAGTTGGCCTTGACCTCGGCGTGGACGCGGCCTTCGAAGTTGCGGTTGCCGGACAGTACGGCGGCGGCCACGAGGTTGCCCTCCTGGATCGCCTTCGAGACCTGCTCGGGCAGCGGGCCGGAGTTTCCGATGCAGACCGTGCAGCCGTAGCCGGTGAGGTCGAAGCCCATGGCGTCGAGATCGTCCATCAGGCCGGCCTTGTTGAGGTAGTCGGTGACGACCTGCGATCCCGGTGCAAACGACGTCTTGACCCACGGCTTGACCGACAGGCCCTTGGCGCGGGCGTTGCGCGCAACGAGACCGGCGGCGATCAGCACCGAGGGATTGGACGTGTTGGTGCACGAGGTGATGGCGGCAATGGCAATGTCGCCGTCGCCGAACTCGTAGTCGTAGCCTTCGACCTTGACCTTGCGGCCAGGCGCGGCGCCCTTGACGATTTCACCCGCGGACTTGGCGAAGCCTTCCTTGGCATCGGCGAGGAGAATGCGATCCTGCGGCCGCTTGGGACCGGCGAGCGAGGGCTCGACGGTCGAGATGTCAAGCTCGAGCACATCCGTGAACACCGGCTCGTGGCCAGCCTCGCGCCACATGCCCTGGGCCTTGGCGTAGGCTTCGACAAGGGCGATCCGGTCGGCCTTGCGGCCGGTGGCGGTGAGGTACTTGATGGTGTCGCCGTCGACGGGGAAGAAGCCGCACGTTGCGCCGTATTCCGGCGCCATGTTGGCGATGGTGGCGCGATCCTCGAGCGACAGGTGGTCGAGGCCGTCACCGAAGAATTCGACGAACTTCTCGACGACGCCGCGCTTGCGCAGCATCTGGGTGACGGTGAGGACGAGGTCGGTGGCGGTGATGCCTTCCTTGAGCTTGCCCTTGAGGCGGAAGCCGATGACCTCCGGCACGACCATGGCAACCGGCTGGCCGAGCATGGCGGCCTCGGCCTCGATGCCGCCGACGCCCCAGCCGAGGACCGAGAGGCCATTGACCATGGTGGTGTGGCTGTCGGTGCCGATGCAGGTATCTGGGAAGGCCTGGGTGACGGGGCCTGCTTCCTTCGTCCAGACGGTCTGGGCGAGATATTCGAGGTTCACCTGGTGGCAGATGCCGGTACCCGGGGGCACGACCTTGAAATTGTTGAAGGCCGAACCGCCCCAGCGCAGGAACTCGTAGCGCTCGCGGTTGCGCTCGTATTCGATTTCGACGTTCTTCTCGAAGGCCTGGGGCGTGCCGAAATAGTCAACCTGGACCGAGTGGTCGATGACAAGATCAACGGGAACCAGCGGATTGATCCTAGAGGGGTCGCCGCCCATGGTCTGCATGGCGTCGCGCATGGCGGCCAGATCGACCACGCAGGGAACGCCGGTGAAGTCCTGCAGCAGGACGCGGGCCGGGCGGTAGGCAATCTCGGCCTTCGACGTCTTGGTCTTCAGCCATTCGGCCATGGCGCGGATGTCGTCGGCCTTGACGGAGCGGCCATCCTCATGGCGCAGAAGGTTCTCGAGGAGGACTTTCAGGGAGAAAGGCAGTTTGGAGATGCCGGGCAGGCCATTGGCTTCGGCATCGGGGAGAGAGAAGTACTCGTAGGTCTTGTCACCGACTGTCAGTGTCTTGCGGCATTTGAAGGTGTCGAGTGATTGTGCGGTCAAGCTCATGGCGTGCGTCTCCAGAAACCCGTAAAATCTCGGACCCGGGCACGCGAGTGCACGGCAAAGGCTCTTGCCCCTGGGGGCTGGCCACCGGGCTCATCTGGGCCTTATAAGGCGCGATCGCCGTTGTCGCCAAGGGGGCATCCTCCTCAACGCCACCAGATTGCGGCAGGGTGCGGGGGCAACTGATTGGCCGTGGTCGCGGATGAAATGCGGTTAATTCTTGAAAATGTAACGATCTGCCGGGGCGAACGGACAATCCTGGAGGGCTTTTCACTGGAGGTCGCCGGTGGAGAGACAATTCTGCTGACCGGGCGGAATGGGGCAGGCAAGACGACGCTTCTCAGGGCGATTGCGGGAGTGTTGCCGGTTGCGGACGGGAAGATCGCGCTCGATCCGGGGGGAGGCGAAGCGGCTGCAGGTGCCGAGGTGGCCGAGCAGTGCCACTTCGTCGGGCACCTCAACGGCATCAAGGGACAATTGAGCGTGGCCGAAAATGCGCGGTTCTGGACGGACTTTCTCGGTGGCGACCGGAACGGCGTGCTGGAGGCGCTCAGGCAGTTCAGGCTCGCCGAGCTGTCCGCGATCCGGGCCGGCTATCTCTCTGCGGGCCAGAAGCGGCGTCTCGGGCTGGTGCGCGTGATGCTGGCGCGGCGGCCGCTGTGGCTTCTGGACGAGCCTGCGGTCTCACTCGACACGGCCAGCCAACACATCCTGGCGGAGGCCATCGAGCGGCACCAGGCGGGTGGTGGAATCACCATTGCTGCAACGCACCAACCGCTGGGGGTCGGCTCCACGCGGGAAGTGCAACTCGGAGCCGGGAGGATCGGGTCTTGAGGGCACTGGGGGCGCTTCTCGTTCGCGATCTGAAGCTGGCGGCGCGCGAAGGCGGGGCGCTCGGCACGGCGCTGGGCTTCTACCTGATCGTCGTTGCCCTGATGCCACTGAGCCTGGGGCCGGACCTCGCCTTAGTGTCGCGAATTGCCGGGGGAATCCTGTGGGTGGCGCTGCTGTTGTCGGCGCTGCTGTCGCTTCCGCGGGTGTTCGAGACGGACCTGGAGGACGGTACGCTCGAGGCGATGGCGACGGCCCGGATGCCGCTCGAACTGGTCACGGCGGTCAAGGCGCTCGCCCACTGGATCTCGACCAGTCTTCCGCTGACGCTGATGGCGCCGCTGCTCGGCATGATGCTGAACCTGGAGATCTCGGCCTATCCGGCGCTGTTGGCGACCATGCTGGCCGGAACGCCTGCGATCAGTTTCATTGGCAGTATCGGGGCGGCCCTGACGCTGCGCAGTCGCCGGGGCGGGTTGTTGATCGCGCTGGTGGTGTTGCCGCTCTATATTCCAACCCTGATCTTCGGGATCTCCGCCATGGAAGCGCGTGTCCTCGACACAGGTGGCTTCGGGCCGTCCTTCCTGATCCTGTCGGCAATTTCACTCGCCAGCCTGGTGCTGGGGCCGCTGGCGGCGGCGCTGGCCATCCGGATGCAACTCGGGTGATCCTGGAGCTGTGGTTCGTTGCGCAATCGCAATGAACGAAGGAGATTGCAATGATTGATCATGTTTCGGTGGGCGTTGCCGACCTGGAGCGGTCCAAGGCGTTCTATGCCGCGGTGCTTGGCGCCATTGGCATGCGCCTGCTGGTCGAACGGGATGCGATGGCTGGTTTCGGCAAGCGGTATCCGGAGCTGTGGATCAATCACCGGCCGGGCATGGCGAGGCTGCCAGATGCCACGGGCACGCACATCTGCCTCAGGGCACGGGACCAGGCGGCGGTCGAGGCGTTTCATGCAGCGGCCCTGCGGCTGGGAGGCCGCGATGATGGCGCACCTGGCCCGCGTGCGGCCGCCATGACCGACTATTTTGCTGCTTTCGTGCGCGATCCCGACGGGAACCGGCTCGAGGCGGCGACGTTTCCGGGAACGCCATAGCGGTTCGGATCGACCGGAGGGGGCGCGACAACAGCAAGCAGGGCGAGTGACAATCATGCCAGCCAATGACGAACGATCGTTCCGGCCAGTTGCCCTGGTGACAGGGGCTGCGTCGGGTATCGGCGCGGCGACATCCAAGGCGATTGCGGGGCGCTGCCGGGGGCTGGCGCTGCACACCCGGGGCGCCAATCACGAGAGCATCCAGCGGCTGAATGCGGTGGGGGATGTCGCGAAGAGTGCGGGCGCGCAG
>JBKDZY010000362.1:0-1574 GCA_047971765.1 Hyphomicrobiaceae bacterium
AAATCGTCGAAGAATGCGTTGACACGCTTCATCAGTGCGTGCTGCCCCGTCATGCCGCGCCGCACGTCGTCCATGGTCAGTTGAAGGCCACTCTCGGTGATGTCGATCACGTTGCGGTCGAGCAGCTCGCGGTGCTTCTTGAGGCTGTCGCCCTGCATTGTGGCGAAGGCGAACCCGCTGTGGATCTCGAAAATGTCATGGAGGTCCGAATAGTCGGGCTGCGTTTCCTCTGCCGTGCCCATCCATGGGCCGAGCTTTTTCATGCGGTCGGCAAACACGGTGCGGATGTTGCGGGCCACGGGCGCAACACCGAAATCGCTCGTGATGGCGGCGCGCACACTGGAAAGGTCGGCCGGCATCAGCGTTTCGGCGAGGTCGAGCGTGGCGACGGAATAGGGGTCGTCAACGTTGTCGTCGACCTGCGCCCTGAAAAGCAGGTAGGCATCCGCCACGGTTCGTCCCATCGGGCCGAGAACACCCCAGGGCAGGAGCCCGGCAGGCCGGCCGGGCAGCGGAATGATGCCCGGCGACGGCCTGAAGCCGACAATGCCGTTGAAGGCGGCAGGCGTGCGCAGCGAGCCGCCATAGTCCGAGCCGGTTGCGAGCGGCATCTGGCCGACCGCGAGCGAGACCGCCGAGCCGCCGGATGAGCCCGCCGCCGTCAGGGTCGGATCGAAGGCATTGCCCGTCGCCCCGTAGACCCGGTTGCGCGTGTTGGCGCCGGCGCCGAATTCGGGCGTGTTGGTCTTGGCGAAGATGTTGGCGCCTGCTGCGCGCACGTTGCCGACGTTTTCACTGTCCGCATCCGGAACATGGTCCTTGAACAGCAGCGACCCCCAGGTGCAGCGCAGCCCCTTCACCGGGTCCAGGTCCTTGATGCCGACCGGCAGTCCATGCAGCAGCCCCAGCGGTTCGCCCGCCATCACCTCGGCCTCCAACTGGCGTGCCGTCGTTCGCGCCAGGTCTTCGTCCTGGTCGACGACGGCGTTGAGTGCGGGGTTGGTCTCCGCCGTCCGCTTCAGGCAGCTTTCGAGAAGTTCGACGGGCGACAGCTTCTTGCGCCCGATGAGCTGGCGGGCTTCGACGGCGGACAGGTCGCAGGGGGGTGCGGCTGAACTCATGGTCGTGGAATCCTTCGAATGTTACGCGGTCTTCGGCGGCACGCCCTTGCCTTCGGCGATGTCCCAGTAGATCCCGGCCATCACCCCGGCCGCGCTCCGCATCACCGGCATGAGCACGTGTTCGTCCGGCCAGTGCTGCGAGCACGAGGCGTAGGAGTGCGGCACCCATATCGTCGGCATGCCGAGGTCGTCCGCGAACACATCGTTGCAGATCGAGCCGCCGGATGACGGAATGACGGCCGCCGGCTGGTTGGACGACCGCTGCATGGAGCCGCGCACGAACATCGACCAGGGATGATCAAAGACGGCGCCTTGCCTTTTGTCGTTCTGGAAATCAACCACCCCCTGAACCTGCGTGAAGGGCGACGACTGCAACTGGCGGCAAAGGCGGGCGATGCCACCGGACTGTGCCTGATCCCCGAAGGAATGGGGTCGAATGCGGCCCTAACGCGG
>JBKDZY010000363.1:0-5580 GCA_047971765.1 Hyphomicrobiaceae bacterium
GTCGCGGTGGGCGCCACCCACGGGCTCGGGAATGACCTCATCGACCACATGCAGGTCCATCAGGTCCTGGGCGGTGATGCGCATCGACGTGGCTGCATCGATGGCCTTGCCCTTGTCGCGCCAGAGAATGGCAGCAGCGGCTTCTGGCGAGGCGACGGTGTAGATGGCGTGTTCGAGCATCAGGATACGATTGGCGGTGGCGATGCCAACCGCGCCGCCCGATCCACCTTCGCCGATGATCGCCGTCACCAGTGGCACGCCCAGCGACAGGCAGCAGTCCGTCGAGCGTGCGATCGCCTCGGCCTGGCCGCGTTCCTCCGCGCCCACGCCCGGATAGGCTCCGGCCGTATCGACCAGGGTAATGACCGGCAGGGAAAAACGGTCTGCCATCTCCATCAGGCGCACGGCCTTGCGGTAGCCCTCGGGGCGCGCCATGCCGAAGTTGTGGCGGATGCGGCTTTCGGTGTCATGGCCCTTCTCGTGGCCCAGCACCATCACGCCGCGGCCGCGAAACTTGCCGATCCCCCCTACGATGGCTGCATCCTCGGCGTAGTAGCGGTCACCGGCCAGGGTCGTGAAATCCTCGATCAGGCCGTTGACGTAGTCGAGGCAATGCGGCCGTTCGGCGTGCCGCGCGACCATGGTCTTCTGCCAGGGGGTGAGCTTGGCATAGGTGTCCGTCAGGAGCTGGCGCGCCTTCTGCTCCAGGCGACCAATTTCATCGCTGATCGAAACATTGGAATCATCTTCGGAAAGCGAGCGCAGTTCAGCGACTTTCGCCTCCAGTTCAGCAATCGGCTTCTCGAACTCGATGTAGGTGCGTGTCGACATGCCCATCCGGGGTTGCGCAGTGCCAGCGGCCATTGCCGCGCGAGCCTGCTAGCGATCCAATTTTTTCCGACATTCGTGACAAAAATAGAGCGAAGTCAAGCACCTTGCCCAGCCCTGTGAGCGGCAAACGGCAGCCTTCCGGGATCTCAAGATGCTGATTCCGCGGACTATCAGTGCGAACCCCGCCTTGTGTTGCATATCCCGATCTCAAATCGCACGGCTGGCGCAAGGTTAACCGACCGCTTCCTCAGAGGCGCCCAAGCTGCTTGCCCGCCAGCGGATGATGCTGTTGCACGAGCTGGCGCAACCGCTCTTCCAGCACATGGGTATAGATCTGCGTGGTTGAAATGTCCGCGTGGCCAAGCAATTGCTGAACCGCCCTCAGATCCGCCCCCCGATCCAGCAGATGGCTTGCAAAGGCATGGCGGAGGACGTGAGGCGAAACCCGATCGGGATCGAGACCGGCCTCGGTGGCCAGTTCCTTCAGCTCCTGTCCCAGGCGCTGGCGTGTCACGTGGCCATCGGCTCCCCGCGACGGAAACAGGTAGCGGCTTGCCACCATGGGCGCCAGGTCAGCCTCGCCATCGCTGCCCACGGACAGATAGCGATCCAGAGCCTCGCGCGCGGCAGGGTTGAGCGGCACAATGCGTTCGCGCCTGCCCTTGCCCTTGATGGTCAGCACCCGGTCATCGCCCATCAGCACGGTGCGGGGCAGGCTCACCAGTTCCGTGACACGCATGCCGGTGGCATACAGGACCTCCAGTAGCGCCCTCAGCCGCAGGGCGCGAAACCTCTCACGTCCCAGCCGACCTTCAACACGGCTCTCAGCGGTTTCCAGCAGGCGCTCAACCTCGGCCACCGACAGGATTTTCGGCAGCGGCCGCTGGCGTCGTGGCCCCTGGAAACTCGATGCCGGATTGGTCTCGATGGCGCCTTCACCGACCAGGAACTTGTAGAGCTGCCGGATGGACGACAACTTCCTGGCACGCGAGGTTGCCGCCAGCCCGGCATCCGCCACCTCCTTGAGATAGCGGGAAATATCGCGCTGGCCCGCCTCGGCCACTTCCACGCCGGCCCGCTGGAGGAAACCGGCATAATCCTGGAGATCGCGCCGATAGGCCTCAAGCGTGTTCCGGGCGGCGCCTTT
The DNA here is from genome assembly GCA_047971765.1 of Hyphomicrobiaceae bacterium. Taxonomy (GTDB): domain Bacteria; phylum Pseudomonadota; class Alphaproteobacteria; order Rhizobiales; family Hyphomicrobiaceae. The sequence continues at coordinate 1,979 of JBKDZY010000363.1, forward strand.
CTCGGCGGCCAGCATCTCGAGGAAATCGTCCACCTCGCTCCCAGGCTCAGGTTGTCGTGGGCCGGTCATCGTGATTCGCTCCCCTCGTTGCCATCGCCTGACACACGGCGAGGCGACTGACAACCCGGACGCGCGATCCGCAGACCGGAGGGATGTGGCGGCTCCCAACCAGCCTTTCAAACAGGCGACGGCGTTCAAAACCGCTGCACCCCTGTTGCACTGCGAGACGCCACAGCGCGTCCGCCTGGACAGTCGAGAGCCTCGCCCCCTTTCGACGCGCGTCATCGATGGTGTAGAAAAGATGCAAACGAAATGCTGGCTCGAACGGCGTCAGGGAGGCAAAATGACCAAAGGTGCACTCAGCTATGCGCACGGGGCGAGCGCAACGCCACTTCTCGGAGAGACCATCGGGGTCAATTTCGACCGCACCGTCAGCCGCTGGGGCGATCGGCCGAGCCTGATCGTTTCGCAGCAGGACATCAACTGGACCTACCGCGAGCTTGGCGAGCGGGTCGATGCGTTCGCAGCCGGTCTTCTCGCGCTCGGCCTGGAGCCAGGCGACCGGATCGGCATCTGGTCGCCAAACAACGCCGAATGGGTGGTGACGCAGTTCGCGACGGCGAAGGCGGGGCTGATCCTCGTCAACATCAATCCAGCCTACCGGCTGGCGGAACTGGAATACGCCCTGAACAAGGTCGGCTGCCGCGCCCTGGTGACGGCCACCACCTTCAAGACCAGTGACTATATCGGCATGCTCAATGCGCTGGCGCCGGAACTCGCCACATCGGAACCGGGCAAGCTCAGCGCCACGACGATCCCCGAACTCAGGACCGTCATCCAGATCGGCGGCAGCTCGGCGCCCGGTACGATCCCCTTCGAGGCCGTCTACAGCCTTGGTGGCGAAGAGGAACGCGCGCAGCTTGCGGCGCTCGCGGACACGATCCAATTCGACGACCCCATCAACATCCAATTCACGTCAGGCACGACGGGCATGCCGAAAGGCGCCACGCTCACGCACCACAACATCCTCAACAACGGCTACTTCGACGGCGAGACCATGCGCTTCACCGAGCAGGACAAGGTGTGCCTGCCGGTGCCGCTCTATCACTGCTTCGGCATGGTGATCGGCAACATGGCGTGCGTGACGCATGGCGCTGCCATGGTGCTGCCCGGCGAGGGCTTCGATCCGCTGGCAACCCTCGAGACCGTTGCCAAGGAGCGATGCACGGCGCTCTACGGCGTGCCGACCATGTTCATTGCGGAACTCGATCATCCGGCCTTCTCCACGTTCGACCTCACGAGCCTGCGGACCGGCATGATGGCGGGGGCGCCATGCCCCATCGAGGTGATGCGCCGCTGCGTGAAAGACATGCATCTCTCCGAAATGACGATCGGCTACGGCATGACGGAAACGAGCCCGGTGAGCACGCAGACGCTGATTGGCGATTCGCTCGAGCGGCAGACGGGCACCGTCGGCTGCGCGCATCCGCATGTCGAGATCAAGATCGTCGATGCCGAGGGGCGGATCGTGCCGCGTGGGGAACGTGGCGAATTCTGTACGCGCGGCTATTCGGTGATGCTCGGCTACTGGGACGACGCAGAACGGACCGCCGAAGCCATCGACGCCAACGGCTGGATGCATACCGGCGACCTCGCGACGATGGACGCGGACGGATACTGCAAGATCGTCGGGCGCATCAAGGACATGGTGATCCGCGGTGGCGAGAACATCTATCCGCGCGAGATCGAGGACTACCTGTTCCGGCATCCCGCGGTGCAGGATGTGCAGGTTTTCGGGGTGCCGGACAGCCGGTTCGGCGAAGAGCTGTGCGCCTGGATCGTGATCCGTCCCGGCCAGACGTTGACCGCGGTCGATGTCACATCGTTCTGCCAGGGCCAGATCGCGCACTACAAGGTTCCGCGTCACATCCGTTTCGTCAGCGAGTTCCCGATGACGGTGACGGGCAAGATCCAGAAGTTCATCATGCGCCAGCAGATGGCAGACGAACTGGGCGTCGGCGAGGACGAGACCGCCTGAGGGTGGAGAGCCACCCCACGCCGACCGGCAAGGTCAGGCACTCTCCCGTGCCCCGCCCAGCCGAGCCGACACGCGCGCCGCGGCAGCCTTCAGGCCCGAACCAATGGCAGCGGCGCGTGCCGCCGGCAACTGGTCGGACAAGGCAATGGCCACCAGCGCGTGGGTCATCCCTCCGTCGAAGCCCATGACGGGGGCTGCGAAGATGGTCACGCCGCGAATGTAGTTGCCCTTGTCGATGCCGACGCCCGACCGGCGGGTGGCGGCGACTTCCTGTTTCCAGGCCGCGTAACCGGGCGCACGCTCCCACCGCAGCAATTTGAAGCCGCGTTCGATCTCCTTCCCGGAGTGCCCGCCAAATGCCGCCAGGCACCTGCCGGTCGCGCTGATCAGTGCGGGAAAGCGGCTACCGATATCGACGTGCAGTCTGAACGCCGCTTCGGATCGCGACATGGCCGCGACCACCATGTGCTTGAGGCCGATGACGCGCACACCGATCGCCGTCACGGACAGCGTGCCAGCCAGGTCATCCAGTTCGGACTGGGCTATGCGTGCGAATGCATCCTGGCTCAAGGCATTGCGCGCCAGCGTCAAGACGCCGACATCAAGCGTGTAGAGCTTGGTCTCCGGATCGAAGGCAACCATGCCCTCCGCCGCCAGCGCGCGCAGGATGTGCAGGCATGTGCTTGGAATGATGTCGAGCTCGCGCGCAATAGCATTGACGCCGACTGGATGCGGACTGCGCGACAGACAGCGCAGAATGGCCATGGCGCGCGTGACGGCGGGACCGGCGCGCACGACAGGTGTGGCTTTCTTCCCTGATCTTGCCGTCATGGCCACAGGCGAGCCTCCATCCAGGGCTGATGCATTTTCATTGTATATATACAATTATTATTGGCAATAGACAACAATAAGGTTCTTTGCAACACTTCACTCCAGATCACCCGCCGGGAGTCGGACAATCATCGGCTCGAACGGGCCGGGACCGACCTCCACCGCAGACCGAGAGCGGATCGGGACATGAAACTTACCGAGTTCACCAGTCACGCCGACGCCCTGGCGCACTTCTCGACCGACAAGCTGTGGGAGCTGTTCGACGGCGACCGGGACCGCCTCAATCTCGCGCATGAATGCGTGGACCGCCATGCCACCTCACCGGACCGGGTGGCGATACGTATTGCCCATGCCGATGGCCGGGACGAGCACATCACCTTCGCGCGTCTCAAGGCACTGTCATCACAGATGGCGCACTTCATCCGCTCCCGTGGCGTGCAGCCGGGCGACCGTGTCGCCATCATGCTGGAGCCGACACCGGCGTTCTATGCGAGCCTGTTCGGCGCCATCAAGGCCGGTGCCATCGCGGTTCCCTTGTTCACGCTTTTCGGACCGGACGGCTTGCGCTTGCGGATCGACGACTGCAAACCAAAGCTGCTGCTGACCAATGCAGAGAAGGCGCCGATCGCCGCCGATGTGCCGGGCCTCGACGTCGTCATTGCTGATGCCGATTTCCTTGCCGGGCTTGGCCGGTTTCCCGCCGACTTCCAATGGGACAGCAAGGCCAACGATA
>JBKDZY010000364.1:0-1775 GCA_047971765.1 Hyphomicrobiaceae bacterium
GTCTTTCCGGGCATCACGATATCCATGGCCGTGGCCCTGGCCACCAGCTTCACCCTCACCTTGGAACCTGCCCAAGGCCTCGCCATGCTCTTGGCCATCTACGTCTCCGCCCAATACGGAGACCGCATTCCCTCCATTCTCGTCAACACGCCCGGCACCCCGGCCGCCGTCGCCACCACTCTGGACGGCTACCCGATGGCCAAGAAGGGCCAAGCCGGACTCGCCCTCTCCATCTCGGCAATCGCCACCACCGTGGGCATCCTCGCGTCGATGCTGGTGCTCGTCTTCCTCGCGCAACCCATCGCAGCCTTTGCCCTCAACTTCGGGCCCTTCGAGATGTTTGCCCTGGTGCTCTTCGGCCTCACCGTCATCATCTCCATCGCGTCCCGCTCCGTAGCCAAGGGCGTCTTCGCTGGCCTCCTCGGCATCGCCTTGGCGACGGTGGGCACGGATCCGATCACCGGAGATGCCCGCTTCTCCTTCGGCAGCGCACAGTTGACCGGCGGGCTCGATTTCATTGCGCTCATTATCGGCTTGTTCGGTATCACAGAAGTCCTCGACCAGGTACTCACCTACGCAGCCCACAGGGTCCGGCCGATCTCAGCGCTTGGCCGCTGGTGGCCGACGCGCCGAGAGATCCGACGCACGCTTCGCCCCATGGCCCAATCCAGTGTCGTCGGGGCTGCGCTGGGGGTGGTGCCCGCGGCCGGCGGTGACATTGCCGGATTGGTGGGATGGAACCGGGCCAAGGCGATCTCGAAGAAGCCGGACGAGTTTGGCAAGGGTTCCATTGAGGGGATCGTTGGTGCGGACACCGCCTCCAGCGCCACGTTGGGCGGGGCGTTGACCACCACCCTGTCCCTCGGCATCCCCGGAGATTCGGTCATGGCGATCATGCTCGGCTCCATGATCATCTGGGGTATCCAACCAGGCCCATCTTTGTTCGAGCGCAGACCTGACATCATCGCCACCATTGTCGCCATCATGCTCGTTGCGACGCTGGTCTCGACGATCGTCAGCCTCGTCCGAACGCGCGGCATGACCAAGCTCCTCGATCTCAATCCGCAGTGGATCTGGGGCATCATCCTGGTTTTCTGCATCGTGGGCACCTACGCGACGACGAATAACGTGATGACTGCGGTCCAAATGTTGGGGTTCGGCGTCCTCGGTCTGATCCTCCGAAGGGTCGGGATTCCCGCGGGCCCCGTGGTCCTCGGCTTCCTGCTCGGGCCACTGGCCGAGGCCAACCTGCGGCGCGCCTTGCTGATCGGCGAACCGCACGAGTTCCTGACGCGACCCATCTCGTTGATCCTGCTTGTCGTAGCGGCCGGAGCGCTGCTGTGGCCCATGGTGCGGCGCAAGCGAAGCAAGGCTCCGACCGAAGCTGCCGGCAGCGGAATCGAGTGATTCATGGGCCCCATCCGGCATGCGCTGGTATCGATGGCTCCCGGAGGCCGCCGGCAGTCGCACGCAAGCTCGGTGCTAGCGCTCCCTGATGGAACCCTGCTGATCGCATGGTTTGCCGGACGCCACGAAGGCGCCGCTGACACGCGGATCATGGTCTGTCGGCGCACCATCACGGGCTTCGGACAAGCCCAGATAGTGGGAGATGCCGAATGCCCTCATTGGAATCCTGTCTTGGCCGCTGGACCTGACGGACGCACCTGGCTCTTCTTCCGACGAGGCACTTCGATAGACACATGGACGACCTGGGTCTGTCGCTCCGGCGATCAAGGGCTGACCTGGGATGAACCCACCCCCCTGGTCTCGGGCAG
>JBKDZY010000365.1:0-1956 GCA_047971765.1 Hyphomicrobiaceae bacterium
TGCTGCAAACCCCCGCGCCTTGTGGCTCCGAGCCGTTCGTGTCGCCCGTCGCCGCTTGCACCCGCCGGTGAGGTGCAAAGTTGCACCGTCGGCACCGGCTGACCTAGACTTCGGGTCTAGACCGCGTGCGGCCTCTTCCTGAAGCTGGGCGATACGATCCATCGCGCGAATATTGGGCGCGGAACCGGATGGACCGCCGCCTAATTGACCGGAAACATCATGCGCATCGTTCGTGATGACATCACCATCAGTCAGCTCTGGCGCGAAGCGGTGGTAGCCTATCCGGACAGGCCCTTCCTGTGCATTCCACCGAACGCGGAGCGCGCCTATCTGCCAGACGGATGGGAAATCAGCTACCGGGAGGCCAATCACGAGATCACGCGCCTTGCGAACGTCTATACGGCGGCGGGCTACGGGCTAGGCCACCGGATCGCGCTGCTGCTCGACAACCGGCCGGAGCATGTGCTGCACCGTCTTGCGCTCAACAGCATCGGCGTCTGCGTGGTTCCCATCAATCCCGACTACCGGCCGGCCGAAACGGCGTATCTGTTCGAGCATTCCGAGCCACAACTGGTCGTGGGCATCATCGCGCGGGAAGACCAACTGGCGGCCGCACTCAGGGCGAGCCACCACAAGCCACCGGTCTGGTTCCCCGAGCGCGGTGATGTGCCGTCCGGCGCAACCTCGCCGCCTCTCGCCGGGGAGGTCGAGCCCGCCACGCAAGCGCAGATCCTCTACACCTCTGGCACGACCGGCCGGCCGAAGGGCTGCATCGTCAGCCACGGCTACGATGCGTCGGTCGGCCACTGGTATGCGAACCTGACAGAGTTCGCCGCCATGACGCGCGGGCAGGAGCGCATCTACAATCCCCTGCCGCTCTATCACTGCAACTCGGGCAGCGTGTCGCTGCTCGGCGCAGTTGCGGGCGGCAACTGCCAGATCCAGACAGACCGCTTCGCCCCCACGCGCTGGTGGCGAGAGGTGAAGGCCACGCGCGCCTCGATCGTGCACTACCTGGGCGTCGTGGCGCCCATGCTGCTGGGCCAACTACCCTCGGATGCCGACCGCGACCATGTCGTCCGTTTCGGTTTCGGCGCCGGGATCGAGCCGGATCTGCACCGCGTCTTCGAGGAGCGCTTCGGCTTTCCGATGGTCGAGGTCTGGGGCATGACGGAGATGGTGCGGGTGCTCATCGCCTCTGAATCACCCCGGCAGGTGGGAACCCGGGCCTTCGGCCGCGCGGTTCCCGGCATCGACGTCAAGGTGGTGGATGACAACGACCATGAGGTTGCCGACGGCACTCCGGGCGAAATGGTCATCCGCCATTCCGCAGCCACGCCGCGGCGCGGCGCCTTCTCGGGCTATCTCAAGAACCCGGAAGAAACGGAACGGGCGTGGCGCGGTGGATGGTTCCACACCGGTGATACGGTCCAGCGCGACGCCAGCGGCATGTTGCACTTCGTCGACCGCAAGAAGAACATCATCCGGCGTTCCGGCGAGAACATCGCGGCTGCCGAGATCGAGGCACTGCTGCTGACGCACCCCGACGTTGCCCAGGTCGCCGTGATGGCGGTGACGGATGAGGTGAGGGAGGAAGAGGTTCTCGCCTGCATCGTCACGACCTCGGCAGCGCCCGGCCAGGACGAAGCCGAAGCCGTCTTCGCGTTCTGCAACGCGCGCCTCGCCTATTTCAAGGCACCGGGCTGGATCTGGTTCACCGACGCCTTGCCAACCACCGGCACGCAGAAGATCCAGAAACACGTGATTTTTCCGGACAACAGCGATCCACGCGAGGCACAATGGATGATCGACCTGAGGCACCTCAAACGGCGTGGGTCGAACAGTTCGCGTACACGGGCCGTACCGGCCTGCCGGCCTGGCCCTGCACGGGCGCGGCGCTGGCGCCGGGCCGCAGACGCGGCCTGAGCCACTTTCCGCTCAGCGCGGACGTGGCTG
>JBKDZY010000366.1:0-16104 GCA_047971765.1 Hyphomicrobiaceae bacterium
CATGTTGAAGTGAAGGGCGCGGACCTTAAGGATGGTCTGCTGCACATCGACCTGGTGCGCAACGTTCCCGAGCGGCTGAAGCCCAGGACGATCTCGATTGGTAACGGAACACCGAAGCAGATCGAGGCTCAGCTCTGAGCGCGGACTGATTTTCGCCGGTGAGTTCGGTGTGCGGCCGTACAGCAGGCAGGCCATTCGGGCTGCGACCCCTCCCCGATGCTCTCCCGACGGACAAGCGGCCCCGGTTTTCCGGGGCCGTATTGCGTTGCGGAGGCCAAACCGAAGCGTTTCAGAACAGTTTCATTCCGGGAGGAATTGGCAGTCCTCCGGTGACCTCCTTCATCTGGTCGGCCATGGTGCTATCGACCTTCGCGCGGGCGTCCTGGTGGGCTGCGATGATCAGGTCCTCGAGCATCTCGCCTTCGCCTGGTTTCATCAAGTCCGGGTCAATGCGCACGGCCCGCATCTCACCCTTGCCGTTGAGGACGACCTTGACCAGACCGGCGCCAGCCTGGCCTTCGATCTCCATCGAAGCCAGCTCTTCCTGCATCTTCTGCATGCGCTGCTGGATCTGACCGGCCTGGGCCATCAGCTTCATCAGGTCTTTCATGGATCGTTCTCCTGGATTGGCTCCGCAAGGGGGCTCGGAGGCTGTTGCCGCGCTCGTGTCGTGGTTCTGCCGCTGCTTTTACGCCAAGGGGGAAACCATGTCTCGCAAAACCGGCTGCCCCGGCGGGGGCGGACCATCAGTCGCCCAGGGCCACGCCTTCGCGGCGCGGATCGGCGGCGCCTTCAAGGCGGCCGTCCGCGTGCCTTACGATCACCTGGGTACCGGATGTCTGTTCGGCCAGGGTGGTGTCATAGCCGTATGACTTGAGCCGAAGCGCCGTGCCGATGATCGAGAGTGCGCCCGAGCGGTTCCAAGGCGCCGTGAATGCGCCACCGTGGGGTGGCTCCAGAGTGAATGGTCCCGGGCGGATGCTGCCGAAATTGGGGAGCGCAAGGGCGGCTGTCGGGTCCAGCTTCCAGTCCAGGATCGCGATCAGCGTTTTCAGGACGTAGGGAATGATGCGGCTGCCGCCGGCCGATCCGGTCACGATCACGGGGCTGCCCGAGGGCCCCAGGACGATGGTGGGCGACATGGAGCTGCGTGGACGTTTTCCGCCTTCGACGCGGTTGGCAATGAGGTGGCCATTGATATCGGCGGGGCGGAAGGAGAAGTCGGTCAGCTCGTTGTTGAGCAGGAAACCGCCGGCCGACCGGCCCGAGCCGAAGGCGCTTTCGATGGTCGTGGTCATCGACACGACGTCGCCCGTGGCGTCGATGATGGCAATGTGGCTGGTGCCGGGCACTTCGCGGGTCGCATCCCGGCCCAGGGATTGCCGTTCAGCACCGGGCGGTTGGCCGGGGGCAATTCGGGGAACCGGCTGCCAGGGTGGGATCAGGGCGCGGCGGGCCTGCAGGTAGGACGGGGCAAGCAAGCCGTGGGGTGGCGTGATGAAGTCCGGGTCGGCCAGATAGCGGTTGCGGTCGGCAAACGCGAGCTTGAGGGCTTCCTCGACGAGATGCAGGGTGGCGGGTGCCATGGCGGCCTTTGGCGAGCGACCGAGATTGTCACCGCCGAGCATACCCAGCACTTGTGCGATGGTGAGCCCGCCCGATGATGGAGGTCCCATGATACAGACGTTGTGTCCACGATACCTCTGGCAGACGGGTTCGCGCATGATGACGCGATATCGGGCGAGATCGTCCAGGGTCATACTGCCCTTGGCCGGGTCATGGGTCTGGGCGGCGGCCACGATCTGTTGGGCCAGGGGGCCGGTGTAGAGGATGTCGGCGCCGGAACCGGCGATTTGTTGCAAAGTCTCGGCATAGGCTGGATTGCGCAGCAGATGACCGACCGGCCAGGGGGCACCGGAAGGTGCGAAGAAGTAGGTCCGGGCGGCGGTGTCGAATGTGGCCGGGTCGCTGGCGGCCAGCAACCGATGGAGGCGGGGGGAGACATTGAAGCCTGCCTCGGCCATGCGGATGGCGGGCTGGAACAGGCGTTTCCACGGCAGGCGGCCGGATTTCCGGTGTGCTGCCTCCAGCAGACGCAAGGTGCCGGGGACGCCAATCGAAAGGGCGGATTTCACGGCCTTGCGGAAAGCTATCGGCTGTCCGTTGGCCAGGAAGCGGCTAGGTGTGGCTGCAACCGGTGCCACTTCGCGTCCATCATAGGTGTCGAGTTTCCGGGATGCGGCATCCCAGTGCAGCAGGAAGGCGCCGCCGCCGAGGCCGGACGACTGGGGTTCCACCAGACCGAGCACGAGCTGGATGGTGATGACCGCATCGACGGCTGATCCGCCGGCCCGCAGGATGTCGAGGCCGGCCTTGGCCGCAAGCGGGTTGGCTGCCGCTACCATGTATCTGCTGGCGGAGGCGGGAGGCTTCGGGCTCCAGCCGCTCTCGGCTTCCGGAGCAAATAAACCGGCCTGGGCCATGACCGGAGTGGTGTGGATGGCTGCACCGAAAGTGGCGGCTGCCAGCGTGGCACCGAACCGCGAAAGCCAGCCCATGGTTGTCACGCGAGACCGCCCGTAATCGTGGAGAGAAGTGCTGTGACATCGGGACTGGTCTCGAGGCTGTCGATCTGTGCCTTGAGTTCGCTCGCGGCGCGCTCAGACAGGATGGCTGCTGTCAGTGCATCGAATTTTGCTTCCAGGTTGGATGCGGAGACAGGGTTCTCGGGGGAGCCGCGACGATGGGCCTCCTCCTTCGTGAAGGTGCGTCCATCCTGCGTCGTGACGGTGATGCGGGACATGTGGCGGAAGCCGGGGCCGCGTGTCTCGATGTCGTCGGCGACGTCTGCGGTGATGCGTTCGATGAAAGCCAGGGTTTCGGGTGCTGCGATGCGTTCCGGTTTGAACTGGCCGACGAAGGCGGCGCCCTCCAGTGCGATCATGGCCAGTCCGTAATAGATGTTCATCTGGGCGGCGGTGACGCTTTGGGCGCGGTAGGGCCAGGCACAATGGACGTAGGTGGGTTTGCTCAGGCCGGCATGAATGCGTGTGATGTCCGTGGCCTGGAGGCGGTTCTCGGTCATGATCGCCTTCAGGCAATCGAGCGATGAATGGATGCTGGTGACGGTTGCGTGGGGCTTGAAGCCGGTGCGCTCCGTTTCCCAGACTTCTCCCAGGCCATCGAGGGCGCGTTGCCAACGGTCGTTGCCGGCAAAGCTCGACAGGAAACCGCCATACGAAACCTCGACCAGATCCTCGATGCCGGTGAAGCCACGGGCTGCGAGATCGGCGGCCCTGATGCCGGCTTCCGCGGCCCGGCCGGAATGCAGACGTTTGACCATGGCGCCTTCCTGCGCGGCCATGAGTCCGGCGCCGAGGGAGCCGGCAATGCCAATGGCCTGCAGAGTCTGTTCGGCACCGAGGTGCATCATGCGGGCGGCGGTGACGGCGGCGGCAATGGCACCGATCGTTCCCTGGGGGTGGAAGCCGCGCAGCAACAGATCAGTTCCTGCAGCGGCGCCGATGCGGTTGGCGACTTCGTAGGCCGCGACGATTGCGGTGATCATGTCCCGTCCCGGCGCGCCTGCCCGTCTTTCGGCGACGTTGAGGGCCACCGGCACGGTGATGGAATTGGGATGAAGAATGGCGTCGCGGTGGATGTCGTCGAGCTCGAAGGCGTGCCCGGCGGTGGCGTTGACCAGGGCTGCGGCCGCAAGCGGCACCTTCTCGCGGCGGCCGATGAGCGACGTTTCTGGCCGTCCGCCGTCAGCGATCACGGTTTCGGACAGCATTCCGGTCCACGGCAGGGATTGGCCCTGGATGACGCAGCCAAGGGCATCCAGGGTCGTCAACCTGACGTGATTGCGCACCGATTGCGGGATGTTCTCGAACCGCAGGGTGGCGGCGTAGGTGGCGAGCGTGCGGGTGACCGCGGGTGGTGGCGTCTGTTCGGTCATTGATTCTCACCTTTTCGTCCTGCTGTCCCGGTCTGCCGGGGCAACGCGCCGCATATTGGCTTCCGCCGTGAAAGCCCGCTAGGCTGTCGCGACTTGCACGCCCGTTTCTAGAATCCAAGGACAGCACCACCATGACTGATACCCGGACATTGCACCAGGATGCGCTCGTGATCGACGGGCTTGTCTACCATGCAGATGGTGATGTTGCAGACCTGAAGGCGGGCGGGATCGATGCGCTCAACATCACGATGTGCCACTTCGAGGCGGATTTTCCGGAGGCCTGCCAGGAGATTGCGCGCTGGCGCGGGCGGTTCGGCGCGGCCGATACGCCGTGGTTGCAGATCGAGACGGCGGACGATTTCGACCGGGCCCGCGCAGCGGGCAAGGTTGGCGTGATCATGGGATGGCAGAACTGCCGGCCGATTGCCGACGAGCCGGATCGTCTCTATTTCTTCAGGCGGCTGGGGCTCCGGATCATGCAACTTACCTACAATTTCCGGAATGCGCTGGGCGATGGCTGTCTCGAGCCGGAGGAAGCGGGCCTCACGCTTTTCGGGCGCCAATGCGTGAAGATCATGAACGAGATCGGCATCGCGATCGACCTGTCGCATGTCGGGCAGAAGACCATGTGGGGCGCGATCGAGACATCGACGCAACCGGTGCTGATCACGCATGCCAATGCGCGGGCACTGTGTGCGCTCGAGCGGAACAAGACCGACGACATCATCAAGGCCGTGGCGGAAAAGGGCGGGGTCATCGGCGCCAGCATCTACGGGCCGATGGTGTGGGACCAGAACCCGGACCGCAAGCCGTCGATCGACGATTATCTGCGGCATGTCGATTATCTCGTGAACCTGGCGGGCAGCGCGCATGTCAGTTTCGGAACCGATCTCGCCGCCGGAGCCAACTATACACGGATGGCGTTCGAGCGGGGACATTGGCGGCGGTGGGAGGGGATCAACCGCTTCAACCGGACGTTCGGCGAGGAGATCCCGCAGCGGTACCTGACCGACTGCAACAAGCATTCCGATCTCCCGAAGGTGACGGAGGCGTTGCTCAAGCGTGGCTGGAGCGAGGATGACATTCGCGGGTATCTTGGTGGCAACCTGAGACGTGTGCTCGACGGCATCTGGCGTGCGGGGCGGCCGATCTAGTGCAATTCCGGTTGAACCGGAATTGCTCCATGTTGTTTTCGCTCACGGACCGCACCGGCCTGAAGGCCTGTTCCTGCGCGGGCGCGGCGCACACGCCGGGCCGCCGTCGCGGCCTGAGCGTTTTCACTGTAGGTAGAAGCGCTATGGTGCAATTTCGGGAAAGCCTGAATTGGTCCATGTTGTTTTCGCTCACGGACCGCGCCGGCCTGAAGACCTGGTTCTGCGCGGGCGCGGCGCCTGCTGCCTGAGCCGCTGTCGCGGCCTGGGCGTGTCCGACACATCGGGAAATGCTATAATGGCAGGTTCATGATGCCTGAACTTTGCCGTGTTGGCGGTGTTCCTGGAAGGCCGGTCAGCGCGTTGGCGCTTGGCGCCTATGCCATTGCTGGCAATGCTGGTAAGAGGGGCTGATCAATCTGTTTGAAGACGGTGGAGCCACGGGTTCCGGTGCCGTCCAGCCGCCTTTCGGCATGTGCTTCGCGCACCGAGCGGCCGTGTTCGAGAGTCATGCCATGCATCGCTGGTTCCAATGGTTCGAGACCCGTATCGGGGCGTTTCCCGAGGACTTGCCCCGGCGGCCGCCGCAGTCGCTGGGCGCCTTCTATTGGCATTACATCAAGCCCGTGTGGCCGGTGTTCCTGGTACTGCTGACGGTCGGCTGTATCGGCTCGCTGATCGAGATCACGCTGTTTGCGTTCATCGGTTCGCTTGTGGACCTGATGCGGGCCGCCAAGACGCCGGAGACGTTCTTTTCCGATCATGGATGGCTATTGGGGGTGATGGCGTTCGTGGCGCTGGTGATGCGGCCGGTTGTCTCGACGATCCATGACCTGACGAAGAATCAGATGATTTCGGGGCCGCTCACGACCCGTATCCGGTGGCTCACGCACAGATACGTGCTGCGCCAGTCGCTGAGCTTCTTCCAGAACGACTTCGCCGGGCGGGTTGCCAACAAGGTGATGCAGACCGGACCGGCACTGCGTGAATCGGTTGTGCAGGTGGTGGATGCCATCTGGTACGTGGCCGTCTACTGGACGGGTGCCATGGTGCTGTTCGGGCAGGCTGATATCCGGCTGGTGCTGCCGCTGCTCGGCTGGCTGGTGGCCTACGGTTTTGCGATCGTGCATTTCGTGCCGCGGATCAAGCGGGCGTCGGCTGTGGCCTCGGAGGCGCGCTCCATGCTGATGGGGCGGATCGTCGACAGCTACACCAACATCCTGACGGTCAAGCTGTTCGCCCACGCGGACCGCGAGGACGGCTATGCGCGCGGTGGGCTGGCGGAGCAGATGGCCAAGTGGCAGGCATCGCTGCGGCTGCTGACCACGCTGGAGCTGGTGCTCTATTCGATGAACGGGCTGCTGCTGGTGTCTGTCAGCGCACTCGCGATCTGGCTGTGGTCGGGTGGGTTGATCACCATCGGCGCCATCGCAGTCGCCATGGGACTTACCATCCGGATCGTGAACATGTCCGGTTGGGTGCTGTTCACCGTTGCCGGGATTTTCGAGAACCTGGGCGTGGTGCAGGAGGGCATGGAGACGATCTCGCGGTCCATCGCGGTGGTCGACATCCCCGACGCACGGGACCTGGTTGTCGACAAGGGGGAAATCCGGTTTGATCATGTGACCTTCAATTATGGCGAGCATGGAGACCCGGCCTTCGCGTCATCCAGGGATGGCGGGCCGGAGTTTTCGCAGCCGCGGGTGGTGCGGGATCTGTCGCTGGTGGTGCGGCCGGGTGAAAAGGTCGGGCTCGTCGGGCGGTCGGGCGCGGGCAAGTCGACGCTGGTCAATCTGCTGCTGCGGTTCTACGACCTCGAAAGCGGCCGCATCCTGATCGACGGACAGGATATCGCCGGGGTGACCCAGGACAGCCTGCGGGCGCATATCGGGATGGTGACGCAGGACACGTCCCTGCTGCACCGCTCGGTCCGGCACAACATCCTCTACGGCAAGCCGGATGCAGGTGACGAGGCGGCGGCGCTGGCGGCGCGCAAGGCAGAAGCGCAGGACTTCATTCCAGGCCTTGCCGACTACAAGGGGCGCAAGGGCTACGATGCGCATGTGGGTGAGCGGGGCGTCAAGCTTTCCGGTGGCCAGCGGCAGCGGATCGCCATTGCCCGCGTTCTGTTGAAGGATGCCCCGATCCTGATCCTGGACGAGGCAACGAGTGCGCTGGACAGCGAGTCCGAGAGCGCCATCCAGGAGCAGCTTTTCAACCTGATGCAGGGCAAGACCGTCATTGCCATTGCGCACCGGCTTTCGACGATTGCCGCCATGGACCGGCTGGTCATCATGGACAAGGGGCAGATCGTGGAGCAGGGCAGCCATGCCGAGCTGATCCAGCGCGGTGGCATCTATGCAGACCTGTGGGCCCACCAGTCGGGCGGTTTCCTTCTCGAGGAAGAGGTGGCCTGAGGGGGCGCCGGGCCCGGCGGGACTTGCCGACGCGTTGACTGGTGGTCGCCAAGCGAGGCGGGATGCTGCATAGTCGGATCCTTCCCCGTTCATGCATGGTGCAGGACAGAATATGCAAAGTCTGGAAGGGCGCGTGGCGCTGGTCACCGGCTCGACGCGCGGTCTGGGTCTCGCGATCGGCAAGGGGCTAGGCGCTGCCGGTGCGCGCGTGGTGCTGCACGGCCTGGAGCGTGCTGATGAGGCGGTGGCTGCCGTTGCCGACGCCGGTGAGGGTGCCGCGAACGGCGTGCACTACATGTCAGCGGATCTCAGCGATCCGGCAGCCATCAATGCGATGATCGCTGCGGTCGAGAAGGACGTGGGGCCCATCGACATTGTCATCAACAATGCCGTCGTTCGACATTTCTCTCCGGTCGAAACGTTCCCCAGGGCCCGGTGGGATGAAGCCCTGGCCGTCAATCTCACGGCGCCGTTCCACATCATCCAGAAGACGCTGCCGCATATGCGCCGCCAGAACTGGGGGCGCATCGTCAACATGTCGTCGGGATATGGATTTTTCGCCGATGCGGACCGGATCGACTATGTGACGACCAAGACGGCCTTGCTGGGACTGACGCGCGCTGTTGCGCTGGAGACGGCGCGCTCAGGCATCACGTGCAACGCCATTTGCCCTGGTAGCGTGCTCACGCCGGCGATCCAGGGCCGGGTGGATGCGTTGGCGGAACGGGAGGGGCTCGACGAGGCGCAGGCCATCGAACGCTACCTCGAAGATCGCCAGCCAAGCCGGCGTTTCGTTCGTCCGGAGGACGTGGCGCAGATGATCCTGTTCATATGCGGCCCGGCGGGACGCGACATGAGCGGGGCTGCGATTCCGATCGACGGGGCGTGGCTGGCGAGCTGATTCAGGCGGCCGATGTTCAATCTGAACTTGAAAAATCGCCGCAGGCTCGGCATTGTCCCTGCGTGTGGTGAGGGTACTGTGCCGTTCAATCACAGGATGGCGCAGGACTTTGCTCGCCTGGAGCCGGCGACAGATACCGTATAAGGTTGCGGCGGCAGGGTGAGAGCCATCGACCGGGCTTCATGTGATCCGCATGTCTGCCATGGCGGCACCGAGGTCCGGGAGTGACAGGGAGGTTCATCTCGCACATGTGTGACGAGAGTATGCTGGTGGGTGCGAACCCGGCCAAGTGTCGTGATTGCGCCGGAAGGTCGGGCGTCCGTGCGGTTGGTGCGGTTCCAGTCGTGTGTGCGATTGGAGGCCACGATGCGCAAGGCTAGCCTGTTCGTGGCGCTGCTGGTGTTCTGGCTCGCGCTTTCCGGGCACTACACGCTATTCCTCACGACAATCGGAGTGCTGGTATCGGCTCTCTGCGTCGTCATCGCGGGCAGGATGCAGGTCGATGACACGGAGGGCCATCCGGCCTGGCTGTTGCCGGCCGCTGTCACCTACTGGCCCTGGCTGATCTGGGAAATCTGCAAGTCGGCGTGGAGCGTCACGAAGATCGTGCTCGATCCCGAACTGCCGATTTCGCCGACGATGACACGGGTCTTTGCCAGCCAGAAGACGACGGTCGGTGTGGCAACCTACGCCAACTCCATCACGTTGACTCCTGGTACGATCACCACGGAAGTGAACGGCAATTATCTCACGATCCATGCGCTGGTGCGGGACGGTGCCGATGATCTCGAGGGTGGTGGCATGGATGCCCGTGTGACGCGCTTCGAAGGGAAAGCCTAATGTTCGTTGCCGCAACGCTTGCTCTGCTCGTGGCGCTGCTCCTGACCGTGATCAGGGCTATTTCGGGGCCAACCGTGTTCGACCGGGTTCTGGCGGGCAACTCCATCGGGACGCTGGCGATCCTGCTGCTGGCGACGATCGGCTTCCTGACGGGTCGTCCCGAGTGGCTCGATATCGCGCTCACCTACGGGCTGCTCAATCTCATCTCGACCTTCGCCGTCCTCAAGTTCTTCCGTCACGGCGATCTGGCCTACGATGTGGACGAAGACGCATGAGCATTCCCTACCTGACGTGGCTGACATGGCCGTTGGTTCTCGATGTCCTGAGCTGGGTGTCGATCGTCACCGGGGGCTTCTTCGTGGTCGTCGGCGCCATCGGGCTGGTGCGCATGCCGGAGCTGTTCACGCGCATGCACGCGGCCAGCATCATCGACACCATGGGGGCCGGCCTGCTTGTGTTCGGCATGATGATGCAGGCGGGACTGACGCTGGTGACGGTCAAGCTGTTCTTCATTCTCCTGCTCTTCTTCTTCACCAGTCCGGTGATCACGCATGCCCTGGCCCAGGCGGCCGTGCAGGCGGGTATCGATCCCGAGCTGGCGGAGGATCGCCGGGAGAGAAAACTGCCAGAGCAGAAGCCGCCGGTTCGCCCGGGCGAGGCGGACAAGGAGGCGAAATAGGCCGATGGTGCTCTTGATCAACGTGGTGTTGTTGACGCTGCTGGCAATCGTGATCGTTGCGACTGCCCGGCAACGCAACCTGTTCGGCGTCATCATGATGGCCGGCGTCTACAGCTTCCTGATGGCGAGCCTGATGATCGTGCTCGATGCCGTCGATGTGGCGATGACCGAGGCGTCGGTTGGCGCAGGCGTCTCATCGGTGTTCCTGCTGGCAGCGCTGCATCTGACGCAAAGCATGGAGCAGAAGTCGCTCTATACCGCGGCCCTGCCGGCGGCGGTGGCTGCCGTGGTTGGCGGGGCGCTGCTGTGGGGGACGATCGGCCTCGCGCCGTTCGGGGTCGCCGACAACGTGATCCACAAGCATGTGGCGCCGAGCTATCTTGTGGACAGCGTGCCGCTGACAGGCGTGCCCAACGTCGTGACGTCGGTGCTCGGCGACTACCGAGGCTACGATACGCTCGGTGAGACGACCGTGATCTTCACGGCGGGTATCGGCGTCATGCTGCTGCTCCGGGGATCGGGGCGGCGCCGGCGCAAGGAGCACGAAGACGAGAACAATGACCCCAAGACGGGGGCGACATCATGAAGTTCGATTTGATCCTGCGGATCGGCACCAAGATCCTGCTGCCGTTCATGCTCGTGTTCGCGCTCTATGTGCAGTTCCATGGTGACTATGGTCCTGGAGGCGGGTTCCAGGCGGGTGTGATCGTGGCGGGCATGATCATCCTCTATGCACTGGTGTTCGGAGTCTCGAAAGCGAAGCTGATCGCGCCACAGCGTCTCGTCGAGCGCATGGTGCCGCTCGGGGTGCTGATCTATTCGGGAACCGGTGTCGTCGGTCTCCTCACGGGGCAGAACTATCTCGACTATTCCCACCTGGCGCACAATTCGATTCACGGGCACGAGTGGGGGATCTTCTCGGTCGAGATCGGCGTCTTGATCACCGTTTCCTCGACCATGATCGCCATCTTCTATGCCTTTGTGGAAAGGGGGCGATAATGGAGCAGCTCGGAGAACTGGCAAAGCACTACAACTATGTCGTGACCATCTTCCTGATGGTGGCGGGGCTCTATATCGTCATTGCCCGCGGCAACATGATCAAGAAGCTGATTGGACTGTCTCTGTTCCAGACGTCGGTCTACCTGCTCTATCTCGCGCCGGGCAAGATCATCGGCGGCACGGCCCCGATCATTGATCCGGCCTACAAGATCTATTCGAACCCGCTTCCGCACGTCCTCATCCTGACTGCGATTGTTGTCGGCGTGGCGACACTGGCACTTGGCCTCGCCCTGGTCGTGCGGATCGAGGAAGCCTACGGCACGATCGAAGAAGAAGAGATTTTCTCCGAGGAGGACGACGCGTGACGTCACTGGAGGCGCACCTGCCCGTGCTGCAGGTGGTGGTGCCACTTCTGGGCGCCGTCCTGTCTGCCTTTCTCAGGCGTGGCCGATCGGCCTGGCTGCTCGCCCTGGTGGTGAGCTGGGTGGTGCTGGCCATCTCGCTGGCGCTGGCGGTCAAGGTTCTCGCGGACGGACCGATCTCCTATCATATCGGCGGCTGGGCGCCGCCGGTCGGGATCGAGTACCGGGTGGACCAGCTCTCGGCGTTCGTGCTCGTGGTTGTATCCGTGATCGGCGCAATCATCATGCCCTACGCGCGTGTCAGCGTCGCCCATGAAATCGAGGGCGACAAGCAGGCGTGGTTCTATACCATGTACCTGCTGTGCCTGACCGGCCTGCTCGGCATCGCGGCCACGGGCGATGCGTTCAACCTGTTCGTTTTCCTGGAGATTTCGTCGCTTTCGACCTACGTGCTGCTGGCGCTCGGCAAGGACAGGCGGGCGCTGCTCGCGTCCTACCAGTACCTGATCGTGGGCACCATCGGCGCCACCTTCTATGTGATCGGCGTGGGGCTGCTGTACCTCGTGACAGGGACGCTCAACCTGCACGACATGGCGATCCGGCTTTCCGATCCGACCTTGTTCGCGGCACGGCCCGTGTTGACCGCCCTGGCCTTCATCACGGTCGGCGTGAGCCTGAAGCTGGCGCTGTTCCCGCTGCATGTCTGGCTGCCCGGCGCCTATGCCTATGCGCCGTCGATGGCGACGGGTTTCCTGGCCGGCACCGCAACGAAGGTCGCGATCTATGTCCTGATCCGCTACTTCTTTTCCGTGTTCGGGGTGGCGATCAGCTTCAAGACGCTGCCGGTCTCCGAAGTGTTCCTGGTGCTGTCGGTGGCGGCGATGTTCATCGCCTCGCTGATCGCGGTCTACGAGAAGAACCTCAATCGCCTGCTGGCCTACTCGTCCCTCGGGCAGGTCGGCTACATCACGCTTGGCATTGCCATCGCGAATGTCGATGGCTTGACGGGCAGTATCGTGCATCTGTTCAACCACGCGCTGATGAAGACGGCGTTGTTCATGGCTGCGGGTGCCATCTTCTACCGCCTGGCAAGCACGGATCTCGATGCCATTGCGGGGATCGGGCGGAAGATGCCGCTGACGATGCTGACCTTTGTCATCGGCGGAATGTCTCTCGTCGGGGTGCCCGGGACGAACGGCTTCATCTCGAAATGGTATCTGGCGGTCGGCGCCTATGAGCGCGGATGGTGGCCGGTGGTGTTCCTGATCCTGATGTCGTCGCTGATCGCGGTGATCTATGTCGGCCGGGTGATCGAGGCGGCCTGGTTCCGTCAACCCAGCGAAGCGGTCGAAAAGGCCAAGGATCCGCCACTCAGCATGCTTGTGCCGATGCTGGTCATTGCTGCCGCAGTCATCTACTTCGGCATCAATTCCGAAGCACCGGTCGGGCTTGCCCACAAGGCGGCCGAGGTTCTCATCGGAGGGATCAAGTAATGTTCGGATTGTCCCTCGAGACGCAAATGCTCTGTGCCTTCGGCCTGCCGTTCGTCGGTGCCGTTGCCATCATGCTTTGCCACCGAAAGCCTGACCTGCGCGAGGCCGTTACGCTGACGACGGCAGTTGTGCTCGCGCTGCTGGTCTGGGGACTGCTGGGGCCAGTGTCGCAAGGTGCGCGGCCCGAGGCCCGGTTGATCGAGATCCTTCCGGGGCTGGCCCTTGCCTTCAAGGTCGAGCCGCTGGGATTGCTGTTCGCGCTGGTTGCGAGTTCGCTGTGGATCGTCAATTCGGTCTACTCGATCGGCTATATGCGGGCGCACGAAGAACCGAGGCAGACAACCTTCTATGTGTGTTTCGCCATTGCGATCGGCTCGGCCATAGGCCTCGCCTTCTCGGCGAACCTGATCTCGCTGTTCCTGTTCTACGAACTGCTGACGCTCTCGACCTATCCGCTGGTCACGCATAATGCGGATGCCAAGGCGATCCGGGGTGGGCGCATCTATCTGATCATACTGGTCGGGACGTCGATGCTCCTGCTGCTGCCGGCGATCGTGGCGACGTCGGTGCTGGCCGGGACGACCGAATTCAAGGCAGGTGGCATCCTGCCGCCGGATCTCGATCCCATGATGATCGGCATCCTGCTCGGGCTTTTCGCATTCGGGATCGGCAAGGCCGCCCTGATGCCGATCCATTTCTGGTTGCCGTCGGCCATGGTGGCGCCGACGCCGGTTTCGGCACTACTGCATGCCGTGGCGGTGGTGAAGGCCGGCGTGTTCACGGTGCTGAAGGTGGTCGTCTATGTTTTCGGCGTCGAAGCACTGTCCAAATCCGGGGCGAACGACTGGTTGATCGTGGCGTCGTCGGCATCGCTGGTTCTGGCATCGCTGGTGGCGTTGACGAAGGACAACCTGAAAGCCAGGCTTGCCTATTCGACCGTTAGCCAGTTGGCCTACGTGGTGCTGGCGGCCAGTCTTGCGACGCCTGCAGGCATCATCGCGGGGTCCATGCAGATTGCCATGCACGCGGTGGGAAAGATCACGTTGTTCTTCTGTGCCGGCGCCATCTACGTGGCGACCCACAAGACCGAGATCAGCGAACTCGACGGGCTTGGCCGAGCAATGCCGTGGACGTTCACCGCATTCCTGGTCGGCTCACTCTCGATCATCGGTTTGCCGCCGTTCGGCGGGATGTGGACCAAGTGGTGGCTGATCCTCGGGGCGCTCGATGCGCATCAGGTCTTCGTGGTCTGGGTTCTGCTGCTGTCGTCGCTGCTCAATGTGCTCTATCTGCTGCCGATCTTCATCCGCGCCATGTTCTCGCCGGCACGGAAGGCGTTGAGTGTGGGGGCGGCGGCGGCTGAACATCACGAGCCGGAAGAGGGGCTCGAGCGGAAATACTGGCTGGTGGTGCTGCCGCCGTGCGTGACGGCCTTCCTCTGCTTCGTGATGTTCTTCCTGTCCGGTCCGATTGTCGATCTGATCAAGCCGATCACCATTGTAACTCCGTGAGGAACCTTGAATGAGCGATAAAAAAGGACACCCTCCGGGTTGGTTTGATCGTCCGGAAAACGTGAACAAGCTCTGGTACGCGCTGGTGGCCGTGGTGGTGGCGTTGACGATCTCCGAGTTCCTGTACGAACACCACCCCCACTTCGCCATCGAGAATATTCCGGAGTTCTTCGAGCTGTTCGGCTTCGTGGCCTTCGTGTTCATCGTGGCTGCCGGCACACTGTTGCGCAAGGTTCTGTTGCGGGATGAGGACTACTATGACCGCCGCTAGTCTCAATCCCGCACTATTGATGATCGTTGCCGGCATGGTGTGCGCGGTGCTGCCGCGTGCACTGCGCCAGGTGGTGACGCTGGGCGTGCCGCTGATCGGCATCGTGCTGGTGGCAGGGACACCATTTGGCGCCCACACGTCTATCGAGCTTGGCGGGTTGACGCTCAACCTCCTGCGGTTCGACGCCCTGGCGTTTCCGTTCACGCTGATCTTCCTGATCGCGGCGTTTCTGATTGCCATCTACGCGCTGCACCAGGACGACCGGATGCAGGATGCCATGGCCATGATCTATGGCGGTTCGGCCATCGGCGCCGTGCTGGCAGGAGATCTGGTCACCCTCTTCATCTACTGGGAAATCACGGCGATCTCGTCGGTCTTCCTGATCCTGGCGGCAGGCACGGAGCGGGCCTACCGGGCCTCGATCCGCTATCTGGTCTGGCAGATCGGGTCGGGCGTGCTGCTGCTGGCGGGCTTGTTGGTGCATTGGCGTGCAACGGGGTCTCTGGCGTTCGATGCGATGAAGCTCGAAGGGCTCGGCCCGTGGCTGATTTTCTTCGCGTTCGGCATCAAGTGTGCGTTTCCGCTGCTGCACAACTGGGTCCAGGATGCCTACCCGGAAGCCACGATTACCGGCTCGGTGGTGTTGTCCGTATTCACGACCAAGCTGGCCGTCTATGCGTTTGCGCGGGTTTTTGCCGGCGAGAGCCTGCTCATTCCGATCGGCGCGGCCATGACGTGCTTTCCGGTGTTCTTCGCGGTCATCGAGAACGACCTCAGGCGCGTGCTGGCGTTCTCCCTCAACAACCAGCTTGGCTTCATGCTTGTGGGTGTCGGGATTGGTACGGAAATGGCCATCAACGGCGCGGTGAGCCATGCGTTCGCGCATATCATCTACAAGTCTCTGCTCTTCATGAGCATGGGCGCGGTGATGTTGCGCACCGG
Source organism: Hyphomicrobiaceae bacterium (assembly GCA_047971765.1). GTDB lineage: Bacteria > Pseudomonadota > Alphaproteobacteria > Rhizobiales > Hyphomicrobiaceae. The sequence goes on from JBKDZY010000366.1 coordinate 15,525, forward strand.
AACGGTGAAGGCCTCGGAGCTTGGTGGTCTCTACAAGTCCATGCCGTGGACGACCGTGTTCTGTATCATTGGTGCGCTGTCGATTGCGGGCTTCCCGTTGACGTCCGGATTCGTGACCAAGAACCTGACCCTCTATGCCGCCGAGAACCTGGGCTATTTCTGGATCTGGCTGCTGCTGATCTTCGCCTCGGCCGGTGTGATGGAGCATTCGGGCATCAAGATCCCGTTCTTCAGCTTCTTCGCGCATGATGCGGGCTACAAGGTGAAGGAAGCGCCCTGGAACATGCTGCTGGCGATGGGTATTGCCGCGTTCGCCTGCATCTTCATCGGCGTTTTCCCGCGGACGCTCTACTCGCTTTTGCCCTATCCGGTGGAGACCAGTCCCTACACGGTGACAAGTGTCACCACGAAGACGCAGCTTCTGACGCTGTCGGTCTTCGCGTTCGGGGTTCTCTATCGCAACGGTCTCTATCCGAAGGAATTCCCCTCGACCATCCTGAATACGGACTGGTTCTACCGCGTGCCGCTCTACAATCTCGTCAGTTGGGTGGGGCGGCTCGCGATCCGGCTGTGGACATGG
>JBKDZY010000367.1:0-2287 GCA_047971765.1 Hyphomicrobiaceae bacterium
TTCTTCGCCAGATCGAGCCCGACCGTGATAATCTCCGACATGACCGTCCTCCTTTGTGGATCATCGCAGACCCACCTTGGCACTTCGATGCCGTCGGGGGGCGGTCACATCATCAGAGCCCCCTGTATTGGCAAGCCGACCGTATATTTCAGTGTGACGTCCAGGGTCACATGTACCATCATCGCCAGCACCGGAATTGCGGTGACCGCCATCATCTGCTCGGATAACCGTTCCATCAGGTTTCTTTCCATGTACTCCCCCGTCGCTCAAGGCCGATCCTTGCGTTTCTGCGCACCTGCACACCACGCAATTACTGTGCCGAAGCGCTGGTAGTGATGAAGATTCTGTTTGGATGCTGTATTTTGCTACGGAGCTTGCCACCCTTCGCCTTGATGTGCCGGGGGCGCAGCCATGACGCTGGTTCCCGTGGTGGCAGTCCTTTACAGAGCCGTCCTTGAAACTGACAGACGGCCTTTGCCGGAGGAATGTTTTCCAGATCAATCTGCTCTTCGGCGTGCAGGTTTACACGCTATGGCATATAATTTAGAATTATGCGCCGCAAGAGATATTGACATTTTATGCGCCTTGGTGAGTATAGCTCTGGTTGAAAGGACATGTCACCATGGCGGAACTCGTCAGATCACCAAAACAACTGGGTGTCGCCCTGCGGCGCTTTCGGCGCGCGCAATCGCTGACCCAGACAGAGATGGCCGAGCGGGTAGGCGTTCGGCAGGCGACGGTTTCCCAAGTGGAGACGGGGCTTGAGACCGTCAAGCTCAGCACCGTGATGGGCATGCTGCGCGCGCTGGATCTGGAGATCGTCGTTCAGCCGCGCACCAAGGGATCGCATGACGACATTGAGGACATCTTCTGATGGGCCGCGCCCGCAAAAGCGCCCGGTTGGCCGTCGCTCTCAATGGTCGATGTGTCGGCATGCTGGATCGCGCCGCCAATGGCGCGATTTCCTTTGTCTATAATCCGGCGTGGCTCACGGATGCACGGCGCGCCATTCCGGTTTCTCTCTCCCTGCCGCTGCGCGAAGAACGCTATTCCGGCGCGCAGGTTTCGGCTTTTTTCGATAATCTCCTGCCGGATAATGACCAGATCCGGCGCATGGTCGCCCAACGGGTCGGGGCCGAGGGGGCCGACGCCTTCAGCCTGCTGGACAAGATCGGTCGCGATTGTGTTGGTGCCTTGCAGTTCGTGCCGGAAGGGGGCGATATCGCCCCGCCGGGGCTACCGGAAAGCACCCCGCTCAGCGATACCGAGGCGGCTGACATCATCCGGTGCCTCGCCACGGCGCCCTTGGGCATTCGGGTGGGTGGTGAACGCGAATTGCGCATCTCCATCGCCGGCGCGCAGGAGAAAACCGCGCTGCTCTGGGACAATGGCTGGTGTTTGCCCAAGGGCGCGACGCCGACCACGCATATCCTGAAGCCCGCATTGGGCAGGCTGCCGAACGGGCTTGATATGTCCCTGAGCGTCGAGAACGAACATTTCTGCCTCGCGCTCTGCCGGGAGATCGGGCTGGACGTGGCGCAAAGCCGGGTCGTCGAGTTCGACGAGGTGCGGGTTCTGGCGGTAGAACGGTTTGACCGCTTGAAAGCCAGGGACGGTCGCCTGCTTCGGGTACCGCAAGAAGATTTCTGTCAGGCGCTTTCCGTGCCGCCGAGCCTCAAATACAACAGCGATGGCGGCCCCGGCATCGGGGACTGCCTGAATCTGCTCAACGGCAGCGACTATGCCGAGGAAGATCGGCTGGCCTTCCTCAAAGCCCAGATCGTGTTCTGGCTGATCGGCGCGCCGGATGGCCACGCCAAGAATTTCAGCCTCTTCCTGACGCCGGGCGGGCGCTACAGGATGACGCCGCTCTATGACATCATGTCGACGCAGCCGAATTTCGCGGCAGGGCAACTCCAGCGCAAAGAGTTTCGTCTGGCCATGGCTGTGGGCGACCGGCGCCATTACCGGATCGACAAGATCGCGCCCCGGCATTTCCTGCAAAACGCCAAGGCGGCGGGCGTGGCGGAAGGAAAGGTAGAGGAGGTTTTCGCCGCTTTGGCGAAAGATGCCGACACCGCGCTGGAACGCGCGGTCAGCGCCATGCCGAAGGGCTTCCCCGCAAGGATCGTTGATCTAATCGCAGAGGCGATGCGGGCGAGGTTACGGATTGGGATGAGATAACAGAGGTATTTTGATTGGTAAAGACGACAAGAACTCAGCGGCCCGATATGCAGGATAGCCAGTTTCAATCGGTCGGACAGCGGCTTTCAATCAGTCGACGTTT
>JBKDZY010000368.1:0-3214 GCA_047971765.1 Hyphomicrobiaceae bacterium
CCCGAGAACGACAAGAACCCAGTACTTGCCCTGCGGGAAATCGCGGATCGCACCATCACGCCGGACGACGTCCGCGAAGAGCTGATCCATTCGATCCAGAAGACCGTCGAAGTCGACGAGCCTGAGGCTGGCGCAGCACCGTTGCTGACCCAGGAACGCCGCCCGACGCTCGGGCGCGACGATCAGGCCTCTGACATGATCGTCGACCAGATCACCATGACGGAAGAACAGCTCCTGCGGGCCATGGAAAGCATGACGCCGTCCGAGCCGTCCAGCAACGGCAATGGCGGCGGCAACCGCGCACGCTGAGAAGGCCGTAATGGCATGGTGACAGTGGCTGGGTCACGACCAAGGGTCGCGGCGCAGCCATTTGCGTCGAAGCATGGTATGCATGGAATATTGACGGCGAGCCCTGATTGTTGCGGCTCGGGACAACAGCGGGTGCTCTGGGAGAATGACGCGCCATGATGCGTCAGTATGAGCTCGTAGAGCGCGTCCTCAGTTATGATCCAACGGCCAACGAGGCGTTGTTGAACCGCGCCTACGTTTACGCCATGCGTGCCCACGGCAACCAGGTGCGCGCTTCCGGCGACCCGTTCTTCGCCCACCCGCTGGAAGTAGCCGCCATCCTCACTGAAATGAAGCTCGACGACGCGACCATCGCGACGGCGCTGCTGCATGATGTGATCGAGGATACGGAAACGACGCGCGCCGAGATCGACGAACTCTTCGGCCCGGAAATTGGCGCATTGGTCGAAGGTCTGACCAAGATCAAACGCCTCGATCTCGTCTCCAAGAAGATGGAGCAGGCGGAGAACTTCCGAAAGCTGCTGATTGCCATTTCGACGGATATCCGCGTACTCCTGGTCAAGTTGGCGGACCGGCTCCACAATATGCGGACCCTCGAACACAAGAAGCCCGGTAGCCGCGCGCGCACCAGCGAGGAAACGCTTGAGATCTACGCGCCCCTGGCTGGACGCATGGGCATGCAGGCCGTGCGCGAGGAACTGGAAGATCTGGCCTTTCGCTGGCTGCACCCGGAAGCCTATGCCGCACTGAACGACCGTCTCTCCAATCTCAGGGCGCGCAACAGCGGGCTGGTCGATGAGATCTCATCGAACCTCGCCGCCAAGCTGGAGGAGGCAGGGTTTGATGCCGATGTCTCCGGCCGCGAGAAGAAGCCCTATTCAATCTGGCGGAAGATGCAGAACCGACAGATCTCGCTTGAGCAGTTGTCGGACATCTATGGGTTCCGGGCCATCGTGGACACGGTCGAGGACGTGTATCGGGCACTCGGTGTCGTCCACACGACGTGGCGGATGGTGCCGGGTCGGTTCAAGGACTACATCTCCACGCCCAAGCAGAACGGCTATCAATCCATCCACACCACGGTGGTTGGGCCCCGCCACCAGCGCGCCGAGCTGCAGTTGCGCACCACCGCCATGCACCGCACCGCCGAATACGGCGTGGCCGCCCATGCGCTCTACAAGGACAACGCCAGCGAAGCGACGCCCCGGGCGATTGCCCGGGCGCACGAATCGAGCCCCTACCAGTGGCTGAGGCATCTCGTTGACACGCTCCTTCAGGGCGATAATCCCGAGGACTTCCTCGAACACACCAAGCTCGAGCTGTTTCACGATCAGGTGTTCTGTTTCACGCCAAAGGGGCGTCTGATTGCCCTGCCGCGCGGCGCCACGCCCATAGACTTCGCCTATGCGGTGCACACCGACGTCGGCAACAGATGTGTCGGTGTCCACGTCAACGGTCGCCAGTTGCCGCTCAACACCCCGCTGCGCAACGGCGACGAGGTGCTTGTACTCACCTCTGAAGGCCAGCAGCCCCAGCCAGCCTGGGAGCACATCGCGGTGACCGGCAAGGCGCGGTCCGCCATTCGTCGCGCGGCCCGCGATGCGCTTCGTCGCCAGTACGCCGAGCTTGGCCGCCGTCTCATCCAGTCCGCCTTGGCCCGGGTCGGCGAGACGGCCACCGATGATCGTTTGCGAAAGGCCCTGTCACGGCTGATGCACAAGAGCGTCGATGACGTTCATGCGGCTGTCGGTCGGGGCGAACTCGCCGTTGCCGATGTCGTGCACGCCGTGGCGCCGGACGCGACCCTCGACAGTACCGCCGGCAAGGCCCACCCCGGGCGCCGCTCCGACAGCCGGCACATCGACAACGAGGGCTGGTTCAACCTCAGCAAGGTGATGGGTCTCAAGTTCCGCTGGCCGGGCCGCGATCCAGGTCCGGTCGAATCCGCCACGGTGACCGTCAGGGGACTAGAGGATTTTGGGGGCGAGGCCATTCATGAGTCGCAGGTCCCCATCAGGGGCTTGAAGAACGACGTGCCCGTCAGTTTCGAGGACGGCGGTGCAGTTCCTGGTGACCGGGTTGTCGGTGTTCTGGTGCCAGGAGAGGGAATCAGGATTTTCCAGATCCACTCCCCACGCCTGAAGGACTACGAACACGAGCGCTGGATCGATGTCACCTGGGACGTCGACGAAGCCAGTGATGACCTGTTCCCGGCGCGAATCCTTGTCACAGCCCTCAATGAACCTGGCTCCCTGGCCCAGGTCGCCCAGACCATCGCCGAAGCGGGCGGCAATATCGACAATCTGCGCATGACAGATCGCGGGCGCGATTTTACCGCCATGGCCATCGAGGTCGAGATCCACAACCTCGCCCATTTGAACCGCCTCCTCAACGGCTTGCGCGCCCGTAGCGTGGTCAGCCGTGCCGATCGCACCTTCGACTGAGGGCTGAAACGGCATCGTTGTCGCCAAGCCACACTCCAAACCGGCCCGCCTGAAAATACCGGTTTTCCCAGTTGCTGCTTCGCCCTGAACGCTAATTATGTTATCAATTAAGCAACCTGTTCACGGCACGATGCAGGCCGTGGGCGGATGGGATTTCAAGAGAATGCGTATGCAAGTCGGACCTCGGTATGGCGAGTTGGCAGTTTGTGGTTGTGCTGTGGTGAGAGACTGTTAAAGAGCGTCAGTCTTTAGTCCTTCGTATTATGGCGAGCCGCTCAGGCGCATATCCATGTGTGCTGACAGGCAGTCGTTTCCGTGAATGCGTTCCTAAAGGAACAGTCGGGCCATGTTATTGGCGAGACGAAATAAGCCCGCACTCCAGCAGAGACTGCGCGCAGCGTTATGGCCGACCAGCAGCTGGCCACGGTCGTACCGGTAGGCGCGCCTGCGCGTGTCGCGGC
>JBKDZY010000369.1:0-3253 GCA_047971765.1 Hyphomicrobiaceae bacterium
CCCCCGTCTCCAGGCTGAGCCTCCTGTAGCCCCGCCTGCGGCCGAGTTCCACAAGATGCGCCAGGATGGTGGCCGCCACGCCCTTGCGCAGGTGGTCCGGATGCGTGCGCATCGACTTCAGTTCGCCCGTCATGCTGTCCAGTTCCTTGAGCGCACCCATGCCGAGGAGGACGTCCCCGTCCCACGCCGTGAAGAATGAAACCGACGGATGGCGGAGGCCTGAAAGATCAAGCGCGTGCACGTTTCCCGGCGGCGAGGTCGCGTGCATTCCGGCCAGATGGAGCCCGAGCAGCGCCAGCACCTGCGCCTCATCCAGATCGGCCTCGATGATCCTCATGTGTCCTCACTCGCCTGACGTACCGTGCCGACACCGCAGCGCCAGCCTCAGAACAGGAAGTAGCGTTGTGCCATGGGCAGGGTCTTCGCGGGTTCGCACACGAGCAGCTCGCCATCGGCGCGCACCTCGTAGGTTTCCGGGTTGATCTCGATGTTCGGAGTGGCGTCATTCAACACCATGCTTTTCTTCGAGATGCCACTGCGCACGTTCTCCACCGCAACCAGGCGCTTGGCCAGCCCCAGCTTGTCGCCAAGGCTGGCCGCCACCGCGGCCTTGCTGGTGAACGTGAGGCTGCTTGCCGTCCGCGCGGCCCCGAAGGCACCGAACATGGGACGGTAGTGCATCGGCTGAGGAGTCGGGATGGAGGCATTCGGATCGCCCATCGGGGCGGCCGCGATGACACCGCCCTTGATCACGAGATCGGGCTTCACGCCGAAGAACGCGGGGGCCCAAAGTACCAGGTCGGCGAGCTTGCCCGTCTCTATGGAGCCGATGTGCCTCGACACGCCATGGGCGATTGCGGGGTTGATCGTGTACTTGGCGATATAGCGGCGCGCGCGGACGTTGTCGTTGGCGCTACCCTTGTCTTCCGGCAACGCGCCGCGCTGCACCTTCATCTTGTGGGCGGTCTGCCATGTCCTGGTGATGACCTCACCGACACGGCCCATGGCCTGGCTGTCCGACGACATCATCGAGAGCGCGCCGATGTCATGCAGGATATCCTCGGCGGCAATGGTCTCCTTGCGGATGCGGCTTTCCGCGAACGCCAGATCTTCGGGAATGCGTGGACTCAGGTGATGACACACCATCAGCATATCGAGATGCTCGTCGATGGTGTTGACGGTGAAGGGCCGTGTCGGGTTGGTCGACGACGGCAGGACATTGGGCAGCCCCGCAACCTTCATGATGTCCGGTGCGTGACCGCCACCTGATCCCTCCGTGTGGAAGGCATGAATGGTTCGCCCCTTGAACGCCGCGATCGTATCATCGACATAGCCCGACTCGTTGAGCGTGTCGGAATGCAGCATCACCTGCACGTCATGATCATCGCCGACCGAGAGACAGCAATCGATCGCGGCCGGTGTCGTGCCCCAGTCCTCGTGGAGCTTGAGGGCGCACGCTCCCCCTTCGACCATTTCCACCAACGCGCCCGGACGCGCGGCATTGCCCTTGCCGGCGAATCCCAGGTTCATCGGGAACGCGTCGGCGGCGCGCAGCATCATGCCGATATGCCAGGGGCCCGGCGTGCAGGTGGTGGCAAGCGTGCCGTGGGCAGGACCGGTGCCGCCGCCAAGCATCGAGGTCAGGCCCGACATCAACGCTTCCTCGATCTGCTGGGGGCAGATGAAGTGGATGTGGCTATCGAAGCCACCGGCAGTGAGGATCTTGCCTTCGCCGGCGATCACCTCGGTTCCGGGGCCGATCACGATATCGACGCCCGGCTGAATGTCCGGATTGCCCGCCTTGCCCACCTTCGCGATGAGACCGTCCTTCAGGCCGACATCGGCCTTGAAGATGCCTGCGACGGCATCCAGGACCAGCGCATTGGTGATGACCGTATCGACGGCGCCGTCCGCGCGCGTCATCTGCGACTGGCCCATGCCGTCACGGATCACCTTGCCTCCACCGAACTTCACCTCCTCGCCGTAGGTGGTGAGATCGCGCTCGACCTCGATGATGATTTCGGTATCGGCCAATCGCACCCTGTCGCCGGTGGTTGGGCCGAACATCTGCGCATAGGCCGCGCGAGAAATCCTGGCGGGCATGTTGTCAATCCTGGTTGTTGTCTTTGGACATTGGCTCCGGCGCGATGCCGCCGCGTTCCTGCTCATTCCACCAGCCGGGCTTGCGGAGCCAGTCCGGCAGGTCATCGCTCCAGAAATCCATTCCGGCGGCATCGAGACATGCGAAGTTCGCATCGCGCCGGCTCGGAGGCACCGTGGCGCCGCACCACGGACAGTGCGTAACGCAGGAGTACGTGCCCGAGCCGTCATGAATGATGATGCCGTACTCTTCGAACAGGTCGTTGAAGCACAGGAGCTGATCATCGCAATCGAACGGGCTCTCGTGTTGATCGCACGAAAACGTCAGCCCCAGACGCATGCCTGCGCAGCAGTGCTCACGCGCGCCCCTGATATCGACCGGTTGCGTGAAATTCATCCAGAAGACAGCTTTGCCCGGATACTTTCTCGCCATCCCTCAGAGCACTCCCATCACCTGCTGGCGGAAACCGTAGACCATGCGTGCGCCGTCCAGCGCCACCAGCGTCACATCGCGCGACTGCCCCGGTTCGAAGCGGACAGCCGTTCCGGCCGCGATGTCGAGACGGAAGCCGCGGGCCTTGTCACGGTCGAACTGCAATGCCGGATTGGCCTCGAAGAAATGATAGTGGCTGCCCACCTGTATCGGCCGGTCACCCGAGTTGGTGACCGTCACCGTTATGGTTGCGCGACCTGCATTGAGCTCGATCTCGCCATCGCCGGTGGTGATTTCGCCCGGGATCATGCCACCCCCCTCAGTTCACCAAGACCAGCACAAGACCGCCTGCTGCGGCTGCCCCGCCGATCATCCGGCTTGCGGCAACACCTGACGTGCGGCCAAGGACCGCCATCAGCGAAATGCCCACCCCGACACCGGCAAGATGCAGCGCCATGGTCGCCAGCGCAAAGCCGATGCCATACCCTGCAATGCCTGCCGTGCCGATTTCGCCGCCATGGGCAAAGCCGTGGAAGACACCGAACAGGGCGACAATGGCCATTCCTGCCGATGCAGGCACTGGCGCCGCAATGGCGACAAGCAATCCAATCACGACGACGGATGCCAATATCGCAGGCTCGACCAGCGGCAGCGCCACGCCAGCCAATGCCAGGCCGTAGCCCATCGCCATCGCCGCCACGAATGCCGCTGGCACCTGCC
>JBKDZY010000370.1:0-1984 GCA_047971765.1 Hyphomicrobiaceae bacterium
TGGAACGCCAGCCGCAACTGGCCTTCGTCCACCGCCGAGCGCAGATCCAGTGCGAGGGCCCGCCGGTCCACCACCCGCTTGTACACTGCGCGGTCGTAGGGCCGGCCGCGGCCGCGCCCCAGGGCCTTGACATCGTAGAGCGCGAGGTCGGCGGCGCGCATCATGCCTTCGACGGTGGCTGCGTCGCGCGGGCCCAGCGCCAACCCGATGCTGGCGCCGACCTGGGCAAGCTTGCCACCCAGATAATAGGGCCGGCTGACGGCTTCGATGACATCCTCGCCGATGGCTATTGCGGCTTCCTCGCTGCAGCCGCGCAGCAGGATGGCGAATTCATCGCCGCCCAGCCGCCCGACCAGGGCATGTGAACCAGCACTCATGGTGACCTGGTTGCGCATGCGCGACGCCACTTCGCCCAGCAGCCGGTCGCCCGCTGCATGGCCCAGGCTGTCGTTCACGCATTTGAAGCGATCGAGGTCGACGAACAGCAGCACCACTTCGCTGCTGGATTCGAGCGCGTCCGCCAGGGCCTGGTGGATGATGCGCCGGTTCACGAGGCCCGTCAGCGCGTCGAAGGTGGCAAGCTCGGCGATCTTCTCGGCGGCGAGCTGGCGGTCGGTGACGTCGGCGCCGACGCCGCGATAGCCGGTCAGACGGCCGTCGCGATCGACCTTGGGGGTTCCCGACACGTTCCACCAGCGGACTTCGCCATTGATGTCGACACGCAGCACATGATCGCGGAACGGCCGGCCGGCACGGATGTCGGCCTTCAGTTCGGCGGCGTCCGCGCCGTGCGCCAGGAAGCGCAGCCAGTGCCAGCCGATCACGTCGTCCGCCGGGCGGCGCAAGGCTTCCGACGAGCGGGCCGAAGCGAAATTCAGCCTGCCGCGCGCATTGAAGTCGAACAGCCATTCCTGGCCATTGGTCTCGAATTCGTGCAGCACCAGCCGCAGCACTTCCTCCTGCTCGCGCATGCGTTCCCGCATGTAGAGCCTGGAAATCGAATTGCGCGTGGAAATCATGGTGTTGCGGGCGGCAAACAATATGTAGCCGAGAAGAACGACAGCAATGGCGATTTCGATCCGGGCTTCATGCGCGAAAGCGCCTATGGACCCTTGCAGGAGCGGGCCCATCGATCCGTGCACGAACACGCCCGCCAGCGTTCCGATGGACACCACGCCCCACAGGGCTATGGAGCCAAGCGGCCAGGACGAAGTCGACAACGACATGCAGGCGATGGAGCCGACCGCCATGGCGAGCAGCAGCCGCGCTTCGGCATCGGTCGCATGCGCAAGCCCGACGAAAAAGGTGATCGACCAGCTCGAACTGATGAACATCAGCACGATCAGCGCCCGCCGGACATCGGCACGCGTAACGACGACCGGCTGCTTCAACTGGTGACGCATGTAGGTGATGAGGAAGATCGCCAGCACGGTGCTGGCAAGCACCCAGCCGATCGCCAGCGGCGAAATCCGGTTCCCCATGATGATGATGAGCGTCACGCCGTAGATCAGCGCCAGGCCCACATTGGCGAAACGGTGACTGTAGAGGTCGCTGAGCTGGGCCAGGCGGATATGCTGCCACAGCGGGTCGTCGTCGTCGCCCAGTTGCAGCAACTCCAGATACTTCAACCTGACCTGCTTTTCCGGCGGAATGAATCTCGCCGTCATGAACACCTCCAGATGTTACATCTCTGCGCGCTTAGTCCGACTTTCGCAAACTCAGATTGAAGACCCAGGAAAATCCAAATTGCAGACTTCAGCTGACAGGTCACGTCTTTGTACATATGAACAGCGTGGTCCGCCCACGAAAGTGGAGAATTAACGAATAAAGGAAAAAAAGCAAGATGCCAGTCAGACGACAGGACATGAATTAAGGTTTGCGCAGATAAACGAGACATGGCCGATATAATTACGACATGTTAACTTTTTTGTTTAGAGAGTTTTTGGCAATGCGCATGCTTGCGCATTGCCAGTGCCGCACCGGC
>JBKDZY010000371.1:0-4396 GCA_047971765.1 Hyphomicrobiaceae bacterium
GCTGGCAGCAGCCTGCGCCTCAATGCGCAGTCCTTGTGCGTGATGGCCGGTGAGTGGCAGCAGGACTGCAGCGGGGTTGAAGCGCGGCGAGCAAATGACCAGCGGCGCCCCACGCTCAGCCGAGGTCGAGATCATTGCCACATACGATCTGGTCAACATCAACCGTACCAAGCTCGAAAATCTGATCCATCGGGTCTTCGGACCGGCGCGGCTCGACGTCGAGATCAAGGATCGGTTCGGAAAGCCGGTTATCCCCCGTGAGTGGTTCCTCGTACCGCTTTTCGTAATTGATGAGGCGGTAGAGCGCATCAAGGACGGCACGATCGGAGATGTCGTCTACGACCCGCAACAGGCACGATTGGTCGAGGATAGCTCCGATCTCACAAAGTGATCGGAATCATGAAGAGCGCGATGTGCAACGGCCTGATTGCCAATTGTTCCGCCTGCGCATCAAAATACCAATTGTCTGCCCACTGCCACGAACAACTAATTTTCGTTCAAATATAAAAACGAAACGGCAGTGGAGCTGACTCTTTCGTGTTAGGGGAAGCCATAAGAATATCCCCGATGCGATCTGCAAATTTTAATGTCACCGGAAGCCCGCTCGCGAAATCGCATGCGTTGTAGTTGACCTTAGTCAGTGCGAGCACGTCACCCAACACTTCTCGCAAATCTGCATCGCCCCGCGTTATACTGACTGTCAGTGGCTTTGGGGTCTCAAAGCCCTGGTATTGAGCGAGTCGCGGCACATAACCTTGTGTCCACAAAAAACCTACTCGATCCGAGACGAGCAAAGCCGTGCCTCGTAGGACCGGAGTAGATGCCGCCGGGCGGAACAAGCGAATCTCATCCCGCGGCTGAATTTGAACACCAACGAGCTGGGTCTCTGGCGGGGCAGCGGCACTAAATCCGTCCCACTCGTCCTCGCTAAACCGATACTTTCCATGGATGAACAGTTGTTTCGGCGGACGTCCGTGCTTGTTGGTGTAGCCGTCAACCACCGACTTCATCAAAGTCTTTGCTGCCGCCTTCGAGAGATGGAAATCCCTTGTCTTGTCAGAATACCAAGGACCGAGCGCCCCTCGAAAAATCAAGCCATCACCTGAGTTCAAAAACATCTGGGCGGCGCAACATGCTTCACCTCGCGCGGCAGGTGTGTCGTCTCTTTTGAACACCAGACCGACGTAGCAAACACCCGGCCGGACATCGGCCAATGCCCAGGGCTTCGCATCCATTTTGAAATACAAAGTCGTGCCGAAGTTCCAGGCCACCGTCGCTTCATCTTGAATACCTTTCCTGGAAGCGCTTGGCGTGTTTCGGAGCAGCCCACGATCGTGAAGCGTACTCTCCAGAACCATCTGTATGGCAACTTTGCTACGCAGCAACTCCGCCTTTAGCTGGTGATGAAAGTTGCTGGCAAATCTGTAGACTTCTGCGTCCTCCATTGTCTCCGGAAACAAATCACCGCTTTCATAGAACCGTTGCGCCACCCCCCTCGAAATGATCGATGATCTTGTACGTTCGGCCTTCGGAGCCGGCGCAACTTGTGGCCGACCGTACTTGTAAACCACATCGGGCACGACAACGATCCAGACATCCGGCTGTCTCTCCTCCTGCGATAGATAGTTCTCGATCGCCTGTTGAAATATCAGGACTGTTGAACGAACTGCGTCTGAACGGTTCTCCTTCTTTATGGCCCTCTCGATTTCAGTTTGTTCTAGAACGAGCGTGGCGACAGGGTCATCCGGTATCCCCACGCCGAAACATGACTGAAATCCGGGCCACGCAGGAGCCCACAGTACCGGATTCCCATCTCTGTCTGTTTTTCCCGGCAAGAAACCCGACAACTTCTTCAAGAAGCCTCGACACAAGCCGATCCCTGACGGGGTTCCGACAACACCCAGCCGCAGAGCAGAGCGACCGCCAGGATCATCAACTGGACCAAAGAGGACCAGGCCATCCTTAGGAGTGTGGAGCTTTTGGCCATAGGCAAACTCTAACCTTGGCTCTTCGAGATGAATGACTTCAACCATCCTTCCCCTCCTCGGTCAGATCTAAATCATTGTCGAATGAAGCCTCCAGTTCCTCACCTAGGAAAATCTCACCCGCATCATCTTCCTCAGCCGTTCTCGTTTCATCGCCATCATACAAAACGCTTATTTCATGCTTGGCTGGTTGGGACGCCAGCTCAAACTGTTCGTCACCGACGCTCAGATCGATTGTGTCATTGCCTTTCGAAAGATAATGCATCGCCGCCAGTAGCATGTCCCGCCACTTGTCATTGAACCAGCTTCTGGTCAGCCGTCGTCTTAGTCTCTGGGTGGCCTTGCCGGGAAGCGGTGTCTTGCCATCCTCGGTCAACACCAAATTCGCATGCACCCGGAACAGCGGCTCGGGCCAAACCCGTGGAACCGCAACGATACAAAGATGCCATCGTCGGTCTTTGAATTTGCCAGAGAGTATCCGGTCAATCTTGCGGCCATTGGGACCGACCGCTTTAACACTTCCTTCGATCAGCCCATCAGGGAAAAACCACCCAGTTTGACCACTCGAGAATTCAAATGGTTGAAGGCCCGAATTTCGCATCCTCTGGTCCCAATGCTGACGCATCAGGTTGACAACGTGCCGCCTGGCCGTTTCACGATCACTGAATGGGTCAATGTCTTGTCCCCCTGCGATCAATCGATCGGTTGGAATGAAGAACCGCTCCTGCAGGGTAGGATTGTTCGGACCGGACGCTGCGAACGTCGACTGATCACAAAATGTGCCCGCGATCCTTTTAAATTCCACGTACGGGGCCTGTGCCGTTCCGAGCCAAGCATCGAACTGATCCCGGCTCGCCTTGGGGCCGAAGAACCGCATTCCGTTCGGCATAGAACTAATGGGAAACCAGTTCGACAACAGCTCTTCGCTGTGTGTTCGGATGACTCGCTTTCCTAGCTCTTGCGCTTCTATGATCTGCTCAAGTAGATTCACCTGAGGAGCGTCGCGCCGGGGAATGCCGCTGTCTTCGAGTGTTTCCAGGATCGGGTCGAGCATTGACGCCCAATTCGGGTATCCATTTATCGTTATCCGGCGCAGAAGTTCCGTTGGCAAATCTGAAAAGGAAACGTCGTCGATCCGAACCGGAATCATGAAAGCATCGTCTTTCAGCTGGCGCCCGATCAAGTCTCCCAGTGCCAACTCCTTCTGGACGCCTTGCTTACGAATGTGTTGTGAGACTAACACTATCTGCTTGCGCGCATGTTTGCGCAGGGTCCGCTCAATGGCTTGCCAGAAATCCTCTCCGCCTCGGAGGTTTCGCAAATCCACCCAAACCCGATATCCGAGCGCAGCTAACCGCGCCGCCAACCAACGAGAGACCTGATTGTCTTCAGGGTTGGCGTGCGTGATGAGCACGAGGTCGCGGACATCGGCGTCATATTCTGTTTGCTGACCCTCACTTGTGGTCGTGCCCGATTCGGTCATGCATCATCATACCATCCTCCTGAAGCAACACACGAGTTCGTCGAGATAACAACCACAGACACACGACTGGAACCACTTCGCAGCAAACACCAATGCGGTTGAGACCGACACAGCACCTGCGATCAGCGTATGACTACAACTCGCACGCCGCCGTTGCCGAAATCAGAATCGGCTCTTTATGTCACTTGACGTCGCTTGGGCGGAAGAACCTGTTCTGAAACTCGCCCTTGCAGTGGACGTAGTACATGCCGGCTTGCTCACGCTCTTGTCACCATCGTCAATTTCGCTGCAAGCACCGGATGTCAGCTGAGACACTGCGTATTTTCTGAGAAGAAGAAGTACATTTGCGTTTAGCCCATTGTCACCAACCTTTGGCAGATAGGTGATCCTGGGGTCTTGAAGCCTCTTGCTGAAGGCGGGCTGAGGGAGGTCGGCTGGCCGTCTTTTAGACAGGTGTTCAAGCGACACCCAACGAGCGACCTTTTTGCCTTGGGCAAACCCTCCACGACGCCGTCATAGAACCGGCTTACTCGGGCCCAGCCGTTCTTGGTCTCCAGGACGTCACCCCTCTGCTGACGATAGATCTTGCTGGTGGCGGTACAGGAGAGTGCCGGGCAAAGCCGGACATTCAGGCTATTGGCTTTCACATAGCGACTGTCTGCTGCCTGGACCGATGTCGAGGTGCAAACAGCAAGTAGTGCGACGAGAGCGGCCGATCCATCGCGTTGAGTAGGCTCCGGATCCAAGGAGGGTCGTTCCATCAACTGTGCCAATCGACCGTTGCTGATCGATATGCGCAGAAACCTTCTGCGATGGGTGTTGAGCGCCGAGGAGACGTGCCGGATCGCTCCCAACAAGCGAAATCCGAAATCCTGCTACCCCGGCTGCTATCCCAGGGGCTTTTTGCAGCCTCGAGCCCGTGCCGAAA
>JBKDZY010000372.1:0-7280 GCA_047971765.1 Hyphomicrobiaceae bacterium
ACGCGCCATTAACGCTTGTGCCATTCCGGGACGGCGATGGCGCCAGAGGACGCTTGGCGACCTGGAAAGCCATGGTTATCGGCCCATTCAGACTGGCACAGTTCATGCTCCTGCCTGAAGCGCACCTCCCGACATAACGGGGTATCGACAGGGCTTGTCATGACTATTTCCACGCCATCCACCGAACGGCCCAATGCCTTCGACAAAACGCTCGAAAGCTTTATTGCGCGGCCACGCAGGGACCACGCCACACGCCGGCTCTCGCCACTCCTGGTGACCACGATCGCGATGGCGGGAGAGTTCCTGGTGACCACGATTGCCGGGTTCCTGACCGCCATGGCATGGGTTGAAACGCCCGGGATATTCACCGAGACGCACTATCACGTCGCCATCCTGTCAACCAGTCTGCTCGGGCTGGTGTGCGCACAACGGCTCGAATTGTTCACCACGCCGGCGCTCCGGTCTCCGGTCAGGCGCTTGTGGCGCATCAGCGCGGCCTGGGGCTCCGCCATCAGCATCCTGCTGGTTGCCCTATTCCTCCTCAAGGTCGGGCCGGACTTCTCGCGCGGCTGGCTGATCCTCTGGTATGGGTCCGGCCTTGCCGTCATCCTCTGTTGGCGGTGGTGCGTCTACACAGCGGTTCGCCATTATTCCGATCTTGGCCTGCTGAACCGGCGCGCGGTTGTCTATGGGGCCGGTCAAGAGGGCCTGGACCTGATCGACCGGATCCAGACCGACCCTGACTGTGACGTGGCGGTCCTTGGCGTTTTCGATGAACGGGGGACGGAACGTTCCGCCGAACTCGGCAAGATGCCCCTTCTTGGCAACGTCGAACAGCTTGTCAGCTATTGCCGCTCCCACAGCATCGACATGCTGATCCTGTCGCTGCCGATCACGGCCGAGCGGCGCCTGCTGACACTGCTGAAGCAGCTCTGGGTACTGCCGATCGATATCCGGCTTGCGGCCCACGCCAATTCACTGCGGTTCAGGCCGCGTGCCTACAGCCACATCGGCTCCGTTGCACTTCTCGACCTGTTCGACCGGCCACTCACCGAATGGGACTCGCTGGTCAAAGTCGTCTTCGACAAGACGCTTGCCTTGATCGCGCTCATCCTGTTCGCGCCACTCATGGCGCTCACCGCGCTTGCCGTGCGCCTGGAAAGCCGCGGACCGGTATTCTTCCGTCAGAAGCGTCTCGGCTTCAACAACGAGCTGATCGACGTGTGGAAGTTCCGTTCGATGTATGTCGACATGGCCGACAACAATGCGAGCCGCCTGGTCACCCGGGGCGATCCGCGCGTTACGAAGGTTGGCCGTTTCATCCGCCGCACCTCCATCGACGAACTGCCGCAACTGTTCAATGTCCTGTCGGGCACTCTCTCGCTGGTCGGCCCGCGCCCGCACGCATTGCAGGCCAAGGCGGCCGACCGGCTCTATCACGAGGTGGTCGACGGCTATTTCGCCCGCCACAAGGTGAAACCCGGTATCACGGGGCTGGCACAGATCCGCGGCTGGCGCGGTGAGACCAATACGGAAGAGAAGATCCGCGGACGGGTCGCCTCGGACCTCGAATACATCGAGAACTGGTCGCTGCTGCTCGATCTCTACATCCTTGCGGCAACGCCCCTCTCCCTCGTCAGTTCGAAGAACGCCTATTAGACCTAGCTTGTTTGCGCTCACGCGCCGTATCAGCCACCGGCTGGGCGCTCCGCGAGGGCGGCGCGCACACTGGGACGCGGTCGCGATCTGAGCGTTTCCGCCTGACCTGAAACGCTATCACCGCGATCCCCCTGGCGACGTGAGCGACGTCCCGCACTTTGGCCCAATCGTTGCATCGTTGACCGGCATCTGTCGTCGCGCGCTGGATGCCTGCCCGCTGTGGGACGACCTTCACCTAGGGATTGCCTGATGAACGCCCACCTTGCATCCGTAGGCCGAAAGCCGGTTGCAGCCCAGTCCGCCAGATCGCTCAACGTCTCGCTGGAGACGCTCGGGCGCATCGGCGTGTTAATCGCGATGGCATTTTCCGGCCTGGTCTTCACCGAGCCTGCACCGGTGGATGCGTTGTTCATCGGACTGGCAATCGTCCTCCCGTTCATGGGGGTCACCCGGTTGTCGCCGGTCATCCTTGGCGTCTTCTCCCTGTGGCTGCTCTGCGGGATTGGCGCCTTGATCGCCTCCAGCGACTCGATGGACGTAAGCCTGTCGATGCGTCACACAGGCGTTTCCATCGACCTCTCCATCCTGGTCCTGCTCCTGGCCTCGTTCATCGCGGCCGACCCGGAGCGTCATGCGCGCCTCATCTTCAAGGGCTGGGTTCTAGCAGCCATCGTTGCCGCCCTGGCCGCACTCGCGGGCTATTTCACCTTCCCTTCCGGTGCGTTCGATGTGTTCACGAAATACGGCCGCGCCACTGGCACGTTCAAGGATCCGAATGTGCTTGGACCTTTCCTCATTCCCGCGATCGCCTACCTGATCGGCGCGTTTCTCGACCGGCAGGATGTCCGCGGCAAGCTGCTCCTGATACCAATCGCGCTGATGATCTTCGCGGTTCTTCTCAGCTTTTCGCGGGGCGCCTGGTTCCAGCTCATCCTCACGCTCGGCAAGTTCGGGCTGCTGCGCCTCGTTTCCGAACGCTCAAGGCAGAAACGCATCCGCATGGTCCTGATTGGCACGCTTGCCATCATGATCGCGGCGGGCGGCCTGATCACGCTGATCGCCTCGTCGGACAAGATCGGCTCGTTCATCGAAGAGCGCTCCTCACTGACGCAGGAATATGACGTCGGGCCCCAGGGCCGCTTCGGAGGACAGGCGAAGGCGCTCGACCTTGCCATCCAGACCCCGCTCGGCATCGGCGCAGGCGTCTTCTCGGAGCATTATCATCCTGAAGACGTGCACAACGTCTACCTGTCCATGTTCCTCAACGCCGGCTGGCTTGGCGGGCTCGCCTATCTGGCCGCGACGGCTGCAACCGTTGTCGTCGGATTCCTCTACTGCTTCTCGAACCTGCCGGGCAGCAACTACCTCTTCATCGGGGTTGCGAGCTTCACGGCCAATGTCGCCGAGGGTGCGATCATCGACACCGATCACTGGCGCAATTTCTACATCCTGATGGCACTGGTCTGGGGATTGATCGGTGCGAGCCTGTTGCAGAAAAAGAGAGTAAGCCTGTGACGAAAAATGGCAGCAACGCCCTGGACAAGTCGGTTCTGCTCGCCATCGTGGTGGGTGGAGCGGTGTTCGCCTGGCTGGCCACGGCCGCCATGTCGGACACCTACCTGATGGATACCGGCACCATCCTGTTCCTGGTTGCGCTGCTGCTCGCGCTGCCACTCATCCTGCTTATTCCGGACCGGGAACCCGTCTCGATCTATGCCCGGACCGAACCTCTCCAGAACGCCACGATCATCTACACGGACCGGTTCTCGCGGGTGGCAGGCTATGTGGTGCCGATCGAGCATTACCCGCATGGCCACTACCATGCCGCGCCGTACTATCATCCTGTTCATCTGCCGTCGCGAGACGCGCGCATAACTTCCCTGGACGATTGCCCCTATTGTGGCGCACCGCCCTGGGCGCAGGTGATCACCCGAACGCCCCGGATCGTGCCGCACACGCGCCATCCGCGCATCAGACAATATGCCCGGCGTTCCAATGTCGTGCACCTGTCCCCCAGTGGCTGGCGGCGTCCCGCCCGCATCCGCGGCTATGCGCATTGAAACCTCGCCACGCGCGTGCCCGTGAGATATCCAGTGCCGCATGCGCGCGCGACGACGCAAGGGCCGCGCACGGCCTGCCCATCATCTCCGCAGGGTCGATGATCTGATGGAATGCACCGTTTCCTTGCCCGCCTTGCTGGCTGCGTCCTGTAGCGCGTGACGGAACTGGTCCCGCTTCTCGTGGATCGAGGCGATGATCGGACCCGCGGGCATTCCCAGGCCGACGAGCACGGCTTCCGACAACTGCAGGCTCGCCTCGATCGTTTCCGGCACGGCGTCGGTCACGTCCAGGCTGTAGAGATGGCTTGCATGTGCGGCGTCGCGCGCGCGCGCCACGATGGTGATGCCCGGATAGCGTTCGCGGACCCCGAGAACCATCTGTTCCAGGGCCGCCTGGTCGTGCACGGTCAGGACCAGGGCGCGCGCTTTGGCCAGGCCGCACCGTTCCAGGAAATGTCGATCGACGGCATTTCCGAAGTAGACGGGGTTGCCACGCGACCGCTCGACTGCAACCGCGGCCGCATCGCTGTCGATTGCCAGATACGAGAGCTTGTGCTCGGTCAGCATCTCGCTCACCAGACGCCCGAACCGCCCACAGCCGACGATGATCACATGCCCTTCCTCGCCCTGCGGCGGTGGTTCGACATGATGGGTGTCCTCGCTGACACCGGCAAGTCTTGCCGCAAGCTGGAACAGCAGCGGAATGAGCGCCATGCTGAAGGCGGTCACCGCAATGACAAAGCTCGACACCGTGTGCTGCACGATACCAGCAGCAACCGCCAATCCCAGCCCGACGAATGCGAACTCGCCCCCCGGGCCGAGCACGAATGCCGCCTCGAGCGCCGGAACGTGGTGGACGCGAAACAGCCGCATCAATCCATAGGCGATGGCAGCCTTGACCGTGACGAGCGCCACGACCGAGAGCACCAGAAGCATCGGGTGGGCAAGCAGTTCGCGCACGTCGATCTTCATGCCGATGGTGAAAAAGAAGACGCCGAGCAGAATGGCCTTGAACGGCTCGATGATTGTCTCGATCGACTTGCGGAACTCGGTTTCTGCCAGCAGCAAGCCGGCGATGAACGCGCCGAGCGCCATGGAGAGACCGAAAATGGCGGCAATGACGCCGGCCGCAACGACGATGAAGAGGGTGGCTGCGGTGAACAGTTCCGGCGCGTCGATGGCCGCCACGGACTGCAGGAGTGGGCGCAACAGGAAACGGCCCGCGACAACGATCAACAGCAGCGCCACACTGGCATCGAACAGCGACCGTGCCAGGCCGTTCAGCGCGGAGCCGCCGCCATCGGCTGC
This sequence comes from Hyphomicrobiaceae bacterium, assembly GCA_047971765.1. GTDB lineage: Bacteria > Pseudomonadota > Alphaproteobacteria > Rhizobiales > Hyphomicrobiaceae. The sequence continues at coordinate 5,028 of JBKDZY010000372.1, forward strand.
CGACAGGATCGCGATAACCAGGAAGAGCGGCACAACCGCCAGGTCCTGGGCGAGAAGCACGGAAAACCCAACCCTGCCGGTGCTGGTGGCGAGCCGTTTCCTGCTCGAGAGCACATCGAGGACGATAGCGGTCGATGACAGCGCCAGGCACAATCCGATGATGAGGGCGGTTTCGTTCCTGGCGCCCGCCAGCAATGCGACGCATGCGATGACGGCAGCCGATATCACCACCTGCAATCCGCCCAATCCGAAGACCAGTCGGCGCATTGTCATGAGGCGGGCGAACGAAAGCTCCAGGCCAATGAGAAACAGCAGGAAGACAACACCGAGCTCGGCTATTCCGGCGACGTTCTTGGAGTCGGCAACCGTCATCCAGAGCAGAACCGGCGCCTGATACTTGAGCGAGCCGAGACCGAGTGGGCCAAGCAGTGCACCTGCTGCAAGGTAGCCCAGCACGGCGCTGCCGCCGAAACGGCGCACCAGCGGCACGACCACGCCGGCTGTCCCCAGGACGAGCAGCGCGTCGATATAGGCGTCGATATTGATGCCGGTCGCAGCCAACTCAACCTCCACCCCTTTCCGCTTCGCACCTGCAATAGCACGCACCCGGCGCGAAGCAAGCCTCACGAACGCCGGGTTTTTTTATCACGCCCGGAGGGTGCGAGACTGCTGACGGATGGCATTGGCCTCGGCTAGACTTGCTTCAGGCCCAGATCAAGAAGATACCGGCATCTTCGCCAACCCAAACCGACAAGGAGCCAGCGACATGCGCTGCGAAGTTGTTGCCATCGGGACCGAGCTGCTGCTCGGCGTCATTGTCGACACGAATTCGTCATGGATCGGCGAACAGCTCGCGCTTGCCGGGATCGACAGCTATTTCCAGACCAAGGTCGGTGACAACTTTGCACGCATGGAGGCAGCGATCCGGCTGGCCCTTGAGCGCAGCGATGCTGTCATCTGCTGTGGTGGGCTTGGGCCGACACAGGATGACATTACGCGCGATGTCATCGCCAAGGTTATGGGTGTTGAACTCAAGCGCGACGACGCCATCGGACAGGAAATCCGTCGGCGGTTCGAAAGCCGCGGGCGGACCATGAGCCTCAACAATCTGCGGCAGGCGGATATTCCGGAAGGCGCTTCGCCGATCGCGGAGATGCCGGGAACAGCGCCAGGCCTGGTGTGTCCGGTCGGCGAGAAAATCATCTACTGTGTTCCGGGCGTCCCAAGCGAGGTTCACGAGATGGTGCTTGGCACGGTCATTCCGGATCTCAGGCGGCGGATGGGGGTTTCGTCGGTGATCCGCAGCCGGACGCTGCGCACCTGGGGCGTATCGGAATCCGGCATCGACGAAATGCTGACCGACCGCATGGCGGAGCTGGACCGGCTGCGCAATCCCACCATCGCGTTCAATGCCAGCGGGATCGAGGGCATCAAGGTTCGGGTCACCGCCAAATGCGACGACGAGGAAACGGCGGAGCGGATGCTGGATGCGGAAGAAAAGATCCTGCGCGGCATACTCGGGGAAGCGGTGTTCGGGATCGACGACCAGTCCATGGAACTGGTGGTGCTGAACGGCCTTAGATCCCGCGGCCTCACTCTGGCGGTCGCGGAATCGGTCACCGGCGGCATCATGGCCACCCGGCTGACCGCCATCGACGGCGCCATGCAGACCTTCAAGGGCGGTGTGGTCCGGCCGGACCGTGACGCGATGCAACCGCCCGACATGGCGCCGGAACAACGCAGCCTGCGAGATGCAGCCGCGGCCCGGGATGCGTTCGGCACCGATGTCGGACTGGCAGTCGTGGCGGCGGACCGCGACGAAGGCCACCAGCCCGGCACCGTCTTCATCACCGCGGTTGTCGAAGGCGCGACACATGCCGACATGACGGTACTGCAGAGCGACCGCCGGCGGATGCGCGAGTATGGCGTGATCAGCGCCATGAACTTCCTGCGCAAGATCGTGGCGCCATAGACCGATGCCGGTTTGACCTGTTTGCGCTCGCGCGCCGTATCAGCCTGCGGCCGGGCGCTCCGCGGGGGCGGCGCATGTGCCGCCCCCGCGGTTGCGACCTGAGCCGCATTCCGCATTTTGCGGCATGGGCTGAAGTGTGCTTCTCCGCTCGCTCGCCCCTCGAGCCTGAACTCTCACGTCGGACCGGAGTTCCTGGTACACACGGCGCGGGGACCCGTTACCGACGACGTTGCGAGGCCCTGGCGGCGCGATCCTGGACCGCCTGCCAGTCGCTCCGGTCG
>JBKDZY010000373.1:0-19110 GCA_047971765.1 Hyphomicrobiaceae bacterium
GCAGGATGATATCCGGGTTGGCCTCGTAGTGCGCGAGCAGTTTGTCCTGGTAGGCGGAAAGCCGGAAGAAATAGGTCTCCTCTTCGGTCCATTCCACCGGGGAACCCTGGGGGCCTATGCGCACGCCATCCTCGCGAACAGTCGTCTCGCTCTCGGCATAGAAGGCCTCGTCACGCACCGAGTACCAGCCGGCATAGGGCTTGACGAAAATATCGCCGTTGGCCGCCATCCGTTTCCACAGCGCGGTGCAGGCCTCGTAGTGGCGCCGCTCCGTCGTCCGGATGAAATCGTCGTTCGACAGGTCCAGGACCTTGACCATCTCGCGAAAGCGCGCGGAATTGCGGTCGGCCAGTTCGGCAGGCGTCACCGGAGGCACCTGCTGCGCCGCCGTCTGCTTCATCTTGAGGCCGTGCTCGTCGGTTCCGGTCAGGAAGAACACGTCCTTGCCATCCAGCCGTTCGAAACGGGCAATGGCATCGGTCGTGATGGCCTCGTAGCCATGTCCGATATGCGGTACGCCATTGGGATAGGAAATGGCCGTCGTGATGTAGAATTTCTCTTTGTCAGCCATCGTCCACCGGTCCTTCGTGAGGTACACTGGCGCCGCTGCAATCGCGACAAGGCCGGTTCACTGGCGGGCGGCTGCCTCGATTTTGCCGAATGTACTCAGAATCAATGATTTGCGATCCAGATTGAGGGCCAGCGCATCGCCCTTCTCGCGCGCGACTGTTTCCCACAGCTCGGCCCAGGTGGCAAGCCTTGCAGGAACCCCGATTTTGGCGGCAAGACGCTTGTCCTCGTCATGGGCCTCGGCCCCCGCACCCGCCCTGACCAGCCGCGCCACCTGCTTCAGCAGCAGGTCGAACAGCATCTCGAAACGCTCCGCCGCCGCCGCAGACGCCAGTTCGTCGGCCAGCCGGTGCACGAGCTGCCAGTCCATCATGGGGAGCCGCCCGAAAAGTTGCATCAGCCGCTCATCAAGCTTCAATCCCTCCCCCAGCCACAGCGCCAGCGCCCGCCGCGGACTGCCCTCGGCGAGCAGGATCAGGCGGCGCCATTCCCCGGCCCCCGGCGCCTCGGCCTGCTCCGCATTCAGCGCCTCCATCGCCGCGCGCCGCAAATCGGACTCCTCCAGAGGTTTCAGGTCAAGGACACGGCACCGGGAACGAATGGTCGGCAGCAACCGCCCCGGAGACGATGTCAGCAGCAGAAAGAATGTGCGCGGCGGCGGTTCTTCCAGCGACTTGAGCAGCGCATTGGCGGCATTGATGTTCAGGAGGTCCGCCGTATCGACAATGATCACACGGTTGGCGCCCGCCTCCCCCGTATGCCCGAGGAAGCTCTTGATCCGCCGCACTTCGTCCACCGTGATGACCTGGGCGTGACGCTTGGTCTGGAAATTCCACGGCCTGCGGATGACGAGCAGGCCCGGATGCGACAAGGCCAGCACTTGTCGTGCGGCGACGGTACCCTCCGCGACGTGCAACCCATCGGTTGGCGCCATCCTCTCGGCGGGCGAAGCGAAGGCATAGGTCGCGAACTTGTAGGCCAGCGTCGCCTTGCCGATGCCCTCGATCCCGGACAGCAGCCAGGCATGGTGCATCCGCCCCGACGCAATGCCTTCGGCCAGGGCCACCTCGGCAGCCTCGTGACCGAACAGCCGCGCCGTCGCCCGGGGATGGGGAACGCCATCGAGAACATCGGCTTCCGGCGGAACATCGATCGTCTGGGTTGCGGGCACGCGGGCCATCAGCCGCTCCCGAACCTGCGGCTCACCTCGTCACGCACGGAGCGGGCGAGTGAATCGGCACCCTGGCTGGCGTCCAGAACCACGATGCGGCCCGGCTCGCGTCGCACGAGCGCCAGGAAGCCCTCTCTCAGCCGTTGATGGTAGGCCAGCTCCCGCGCTTCGAAGCCGTCGCTCGCGGACATCGCCCCGCTCGCGGCCTCCCGCCGGCGCTTCGCCCGGTCAAGCCCCACGACCGGATCGATGTCGAGAACGAACGTCAGATCCGGACACGTCTTTCCCACTACCAGGGCTTCAAGGGTATCGAGCGCATCGGGCGGCAGACCGCCAGCCGCGCCCTGATAGACCCGGGTCGAATCCGAGAAGCGATCGCACACCACCCACTTTCCGGCCAGCAGTGCAGGCCGCACGACGGCCGCCAGATGGTCGGCCCGCGCGGCATAGAACAGCAGGGCCTGCGCAAGAGGTTCGTGCGGCGGGAGGGTCGGATCAAGAATGAGATCGCGCACGCGTTCAGCGAACGGCGATCCGCCCGGTTCGCGGGTTTCGACAACCTCCCGGCCCTGCGTCTCCAGGACCATCGCCAGTCGTCGGGCCTGGGTCGATTTTCCCGAGCCTTCCCCGCCTTCGAATGTGATGAACCTGCCGCTCATGGCGCACTCGTATGTGGCCCGTGGCCGGGTGTCAAACACTGTCGCAGCCCGCGCATCGCGACGACCAGGCAACGGGGCGCGGATCAGCCACCGCCTTTCCCATCCTTGGCGAAACCGGCGTAGTTCATGTTCCGGAACCACGCCATATAGGCCACATAGTCGATGGGTTCGTATTTCGGCGGATTGTCGGGCCCGGTGCATGTGGGCAGGCACGCCATCACGTGGTCGGCATTGCAGTCGAAGAAGAACGGCAACGCATACCGCTCGGCCCGTGTCCGGTTCACCACCCGGTGCGGGGTCGCCAGGAACCGGTCGTTGGTCCAGCGCCGGAGCATGTCGCCGCCGTTGACGAGAAACGCACCGTCGATGGCCGGCGCATAGACCCACCGCCCGGTCGGCAGCCGGATCGAGAGACCCGGCACCTTGTTCGGCGCAAGCAACGTCATGAAACTGGTGTCGGTATGCGGCGCCAGCCCGAACTCGTTGTCCGCATCCGGATCGGCGGGCGGATAATGCGACATGCGCAGCTTGAAGATCGGACGCGAGAAGGCATCGTCGAAGTAGCTCTCGGGCAGATCCAGCGCCAATGCGTAGAGCGGCACCAGGCTCCGGCACAACGTCTCCAGGGCCGCCGCATAGGAAAGACACGCCTCCCTGAAACCCGGCAGATCGCTCGGCCACCGGTTCACCGAACGGTAGGGCGGCTCGCGGCGAACGTCCGGATCATCAGCCCCCACCTCACGCGCACAGAAGAACGCCTCGTTGACATTCGGTTTGTTGTTCTCGTTGAGGCTCGAATGCCGGGTGGTCCCGCCACGCATCGGCAGGTATCCGATGTTGTACTGATTGAGACGGATCTCCAGCTTCTTTTCGAGCGGCTGGGCATGGAAACGACGCGCCGCCTCATAGGCGCCATCGATCAGCTCCTGCCCGACACCGTGATTGACGATGAAGTAGAAACCGACATCCTCGAAGCAATGACGCAAGGCCCTGGCGAGCACATCCTTCGCGCCCGCTTCTCCCCGGCGGTAGGGACCAAGGTCCAGGACAGGAATATCTTCGCTGGCGTCGGTACGAACGGGCGGCAAGGAAGGAGCGGGCGACGACATGGCAACCTCCTCGGGAAATATGAAGACAAATGGTCTTGCGGGCAGCCAGCCGTGTCAAGCGCACTTCCGCGCATCACATATTGCAACCGCAAACACCACCGTCTCACTCTCTCCTTGCCGATCCTCCACTCCCGGCACTAGCCTTAAGGTAGTCCACGGAAATTCCGAGGGCTAAACAATTGGAGGAAGCCCATGCGTATGTCACGCCGCGAGATTGCGATGATTGGAAGTGCGGCTTTGGTTTTGCCATCGTTTGCAACGGCAGCCCTGGCCGAAGGGGGAGACGAGGCTGCGGTCAAGGCGGCAGTGGAAGCCTTGCGGGTCGCCATCATCAAGGCCGACAAGGCCAGGCTCGAGGAGCTTGCGCACGACAAGCTCGCCTATTGCCATTCGAGCGGCAGGCTGGAGACGAAAGCCCAGTATGTCGCCGCCTATACCAGCGGCAAGAACACCTACAAGAAACTTGAGTTCGGCGATCTCAACACCATCGTTGCGGGCGACAACGCCATCACCCGTCACACCTTCGCCGCCCAGATCGCACGCAGCACCGGCAAGGTCGATGACATCAAGATCGGCGTGACGGAAGTCTGGGTGAAGCAGAACGGCGCGTGGAAGCTCTTCGCACGCCAAGGCTACAAGCTCCCGAGCTGACCCACCCATTCCCGGCCGATGCCTGAACCGTCAGGCATCGGCCCCCGCTGCACGCTCGTCATCGCTCGGCAATCGCCCTCACCGGACGGCAGAAGACCGCGCACCGGCGATCCTCAGTTGAAGTTCAGCTTCAGGCCCGGCTCGGGCCATTTCATTTTCCCGATGCGTCCTGAATCCGACAGGGTGATGTAGGCCGTGCACATGTCATCGCCGCCAAAGCAGATGTTGGTCGGATAGACATCCGGCATCTTCACCTCACGCACGACCTGCCCCTTGGGCGAAATCTCCGTGATGTATCCGGTCGCGAGTGTCGCCACGCAGATGTTGCCGCTGGCCATCACCGCGAGGCTGTCGAAGCGGGCTTTCCCTGGCAGGCCCGCGATCATTCTCCCGCTGTGCGGCGCGAACTCGTGTGCGGGCTTGAGCTTGCCCGGTCCGACCACCTCGAACGCCCACAGCCGCGCCCCCTCGGTATCGGCCGCATAGAGCGTCTTGCCATCCGGCGACAACCCGCAACCGTTCGGGCTGAGGACCGGATAGGCGATTTCGCTGACGCTCTTGCAGCCGGGCGCAACGTAGTAGATCCCACCATTGTCGCGGTGGCGGGGATAGCGTTTGCCGAGATCGGTGAAATAGAAACCGCCGTCGGTATCGAACACCAGATCGTTCGGCGCCGATAGCCGGTTTCCATCCACTTCCTTGAAGAGCGTCGTGGCCTCGCCCGTCTTGGCATCGAGCCGCGCAATCCATCCGAACTTGTAGTCGGGATGCGGCCCGATCGACATCGAGTGTCCCTCGACGTAGTGCCCGCCACCGTTGTTGCACAGGTAGAGCTGCCCATCGGGACCGAATGCCAGACCGTTCGGTCCGCCTCCACACCGGGAAAACACGCTCACCGTCCCATCAGCCGCAATGCGCGAGCATTGCCCGTTGCGAATTTCCGTGAAAATCACCGACCCATCGCGACACACCACCGGCCCTTCCGGAAATCCGAACCCGGTCGCGAGAATTTCGACATCTGACATATGCACTCTCCTTGCCCAGACACTGCAGTTTGGGAAGAGGAAGGCAGATGCGTCAACGTCCGATCGTCCGGACCGAGCCCCATTAGATCTCACAAACCAGCATATTGTGCCAACAATTTTCACTAAACCTCTCGTAAAATCCGTTTCAAATGTTGCCGGCCAGGGCCACCGCTTCATTAAACCTGCAGAGAAAATACATTCCGCGCCCGGACCAAAATAATCATCGGTTATGAAATCCCACCGATGGTGAGCGTCGATTAATCGCTTCAGGTATTCGCTTACGGACAGCTGACCATATGAAACTGGAAGAATCAGACACGAAATCCTGGAAAGCCTCGGTGACGGACTTTCCCGACTGCACCAGCGGTTCGATCGCGATCATATCGGCCCTCGTGATCCCCGTGATTTTCGGCGCGGCCATGCTGACGGTCGATTACCTGCGGATATCGAACGTCCGCAGCGAGATGCAATCCATTCTCGATGCCGCCGTCCTCGCCGGCGTCCAGTCGGACGACACGCAGACCGCTGAGACAGCGTTCAACAAGTACATCGCAGGCAACACGCTCTCGCCAGGAGAAGCCAAGAACTTCGTGGCCCAGGTGGATACCTTCGATGGCGTGAACCTGACAGCCTCGGCCAGTGCCTCTGTCGGAACGGCCTTTGCAAGGATATTCGGCTTCGGCGATGTCGCCCTCGACGTCACGGCATCCGGCACACGGGCCAACCGGTATCTCGACCTATATTTCGCCGTGGACATGTCAAGCTCGACCGGCGTTGGTGCAACCGCCGCCGACAGGGCGGCACTCGAAGCCCTCACCCAGCCCTATGCTGCGCCCGCATACGGCAGCAAGCTGCCACAGGGATGCGCATTCGGATGCCACCGCCGGGAGGGTTGGGAACCATCCGGCAAGACGGTCTACCAGATGGCCCGCGAGGCCGGAATCCGTCTGCGCGAGGACGAGCTGAACGCGCAATTCAACGGCCTCGTCGATATGCTCCTCGATCCGAACGACCAGGTGGTCCAGAATGGCATGCGCAAGATCGGCGTGACAGGCTTCAGCAACAACGCCGTGCAGCTCATCGCCCCGACCAGTTCCGCCGCGAGCGTGAAGTCGGTGCTCCAGAACTTTCCGGACTACGACCGCTTCGAAACCTATTTCGCCAACGCGCTTGATGCCATGCGCACGACCCTCGGCACGCAGGGAAACGGAAGCGCATCCAACCCGCGCAAGATGCTGATCCTGATCACGGACGGCATCGAATCCCGCGACGCCTTCCTCTCGCAGCGTGCCATGGATGTGTCCCTGTGCAATCGCATAAAGGCGGATGGTTTCAACCTGGCAGTCGTGGAAATCAAATACCCGAAACTGACGCTCAATTCGCTCTATGACGATACCGTGCTGCCGGTCGAAACGACGATCAGCCCGGCACTCCAGCAATGCGCGTCGCCCGGCTGGTATTTCCAGGCCGTCAATAACGCAGATGTGCCGGTCAAGTTCAACGAACTCAAGACAAGAATTCTCAACACGGCGACCCACTTGACCCAATAGGCCTGGTCCGGTTGCGGCGGCCCACAGGACCAACGAAAAAAGAGGAGCGGGCAAGGCACCCGCTCCTCCAGCTTTTCCCCTCACGCCCTGGTCGAGCGCCCGACCGGAGGCCGACACGGCGCGTGGGCGCAAACCATAGCGTTTCCGCTTCTTGTGGAAACGCTCAGGCCGCGACTGCGGCCCGGCGTGTGCGCCGCCCTGGTCGAGCGCCCGGCCGGAGGCGGAGGCCGATAGGGCGCGTGAGCGCAAACAAGCCAGACCGACCGGAATTGGTCCGGATGCAGCCGCTCACTCCTTCGGCGGCTTGGCCGGTGACTCGTTCGGGATATTGTGCATCAACGAGGTCGGGATGATGTCGATCAGTTCATCGACATTGAACAAACCGCCTTCCTCCGACTTGTAGATCGAGCGTTTCACCTCGCCGTAGTAGTAGGTGTGATAGAGCCCCTTTTCCGCGTGGAAGATCTGGCCGTTCACATCCTTGGCTTCGTCGGTGCAAAGATAGGCCACCATCGGCGCGATGAACTCCGGTCCCGGCATCTGCATCCGGCTTTCGTAGTCCTTTTCGGTCATCAGGCCGTTCTCGACGCGCCGCTTCCAGTTGGCGATCACCGCGTCATTCACTGTCATGCGGGTCGCCGCAAACGGACACATGGCGTTGGCCGTGATGCCATACTGCCCGGCTTCGCGCGCGATGGTGCGGGTCAGCCCGATGATACCGGCCTTGGCCGCTGCATAGTTGCACTGCCCGACCGAGCCCTTGAAGGCATCCGACGAGAAATTGACGATGCGGCCCGAACGCTGGTTGCGCATCATCTTGGTGGCATGCGTGCACATGTTCCAGGTGCCCTTGAGGTGCACGCCGATGACGAGGTCGAAGTCCTCTTCCGTCATGTTCCAGATCATGCGCTCGCGCAGCATTCCGGCCGTATTCACGACGAAGTCGATCTTGCCATAGGTCTCCGCGCAGGTGCGCACCATCCGGCCCACCGCCTGGTAGTCGGCCACACTCTCGTTGTTGGCCATGGCCTTGCCGCCGGCCTTGATGATCTCCTGGACGACCTGCTCCGCACTGTCGTCCTTGTCGGCCTGTCCTTCGCGCCCCGCACCGACGTCGTTGACGATGACGCTCGCGCCCTGCTCTGCCATCAAAAGAGCAACGGCGCGGCCAATGCCGCGCCCAGCGCCAGTGACGATACCGGCTTTACCTTCGAGATTTTTCATCGGCTCCATCCTCCTTCATCCATTGTCGCGTGATTTTGCGAACAACCTCGCGTGGCCTCATGCGGTCTGCATGACGCCTCGGCATGAAGGATAGGCACGCCAGGCACCCGGTGTCATCACCGGGCTTGTGTTGGCGCCAGCCGGCATCACGATTACAAAACGTGGAAAGACCGCACCGATCTGCTCAGTCGGTCGAGTCCGGCGTCGGCAGACCCACATTTTCCGGCGTCCGCCGGCTGCGGCCATCGAACATCGCGCCTTCCTCGATGGCGAGACGGCGATGGTGGATGTCCGCCTCCACATGGCTGCCCGACAACAGTGCCACCTCGTTCGAGTGGATCTCGCCCGACGACACCATGCCATGGATCAGCACCCGCTCGGCAACGATCTTGCCGCTCACCTGCGCATCCGGACCTATGGTGATTTCCTTGCCGTAGACCTCACCCGCAATCCGGCCATCCACCCGCAGGCGGCCACGCACGATGATCTTGATGTCCGTTCCCCGCAACTCGAGATCGTGCCCGATGATCGAGGAGGCGCCTTCATCTGGCGCAGCACCACGCGCAGTGTTGAATCCCGTCTGTGCCGACATGGGTTGCTGTGGCGGCGTCCCGAAAGGACGTTGGTCCTCCTTCGGGCCTGCATTACGCGAACTATTCAGTGAAAACGCCATGGGTTGATCCCCCGTACGAGTAAACGCGATACTCACTCCCCTGCGCCTAACATCGCCCATGAATGCGATACCGGCAAGGTCGTTCATGGACACTTTTCTAACTTTCCTAGAGACGATTGAAAACGGGGCAGACGCCGCAGCTGCAGACCGCACGCCACGGATCATATCCGCCACGCAGTCCTGAACGCGCGGAACCTGCGCCAACATCAGCACTTTGCCGGCGAATGGCCGGGACAAGGCATCCCACAATGCCTTATCGACCGCGGCCGATTGCAAGCCGCTTGTCAGGCCTGCAGCCTCTGCCAATTCTGCAAGCGGTGCACGCCTTCCGCCATGTCATCCGTTGAACCGGCGTAGGAGAACCTGATGTAGCGGCTGCCGCGCTCGGGATCGAAATCGAGCCCCGGCGTCACCGCAACCCCCGTCTCATCCAGCATGGTCCAGGTGAACGCACCGCTGTCATTGGTGAAGCGGGAAACGTCGGCATAGAGGTAGAACGCGCCATCTGCCGGCACGATGTCGGTGAACCCGGCCTTCGGCAACTCGCGCAGAAGCAACTCCCGGTTGGTCGCATAGACGCGCTTGTTCTGCTCCAGCTCGTCCATCCCGTCGAACGCGCCAAGGGCTGCCACCTGGGAAACGGTAGGCGCCGAGATGAAGATGTTCTGCGCCAACCGCTGGATCGTCCGCGCCAACCCTTCTGGCACAATCATCCAACCCACCCGCCAACCGGTCATGGAGAAGTATTTCGAGAAGCTGTTGATCACGATCGCCTCATCGGAATACTGCAGCGCGGACGCCTGTTCCTGGCCCCAGGCCAACCCATCATAGATTTCGTCCGAGATGAACCAGATCCCGAGGCGCCGACACGCCAACGCAATCTCCTTCAACCGCGCCGGCTCGAACATGGTGCCGGTCGGGTTGGACGGACTGGCGATGAGAACGCCGGCCACCTTGTCCTGCGTAGCCGCGGTCTCGACCTGTTGCAGGGTCGGCATCCACCGCGTGTCCGGTCCGGTGACCATCGGAACGGTTTCGACATCGACGGCCGAGAGGATGTTGCGATAGCACGGATATCCCGGTGCCGGCAGCGCCACCTTGTCACCGGCGTTGAAGAGCCCCAGGAACGACAACAGGAACGCGCCCGACGAACCGGTCGTGACAACCACGCGATCGGCGGAGATATCCACCCCGTACAAGTCCTTGTAGTGATGTGCGTTCCGCTCGCGCAGCGGATCGATGCCCAGCGCCATGGTGTAGCCGAGGGGATCGCTATCGAGCGCCGCTTTCACACGCTCCAGCGCCGCGCGCGGCGCCCCCGTGGCAGGCTGCCCAACTTCCATGTGGATGACCTGCTTCCCGGAAGCCTCCAGATCCTGGGCCTTCTGCATCACATCCATGACAATGAAAGGGTCGATGTTGGCGCGGCCAGCCTCCTCACGCAGCAACATCTTCGCGGCTGCCGCCAATCGCGCTTCATTCATTATCTGCTCCAGATCATCAGGTTTCGCGCCGCCAATTTATTGCCACTAAAGTGGCAGAAAGAGAACCTCGTGCTTGGGTTCAAGCGGCAACGGCGGTTTTTTTCCAAGCTCTACGCGGGGAACTATAATCAAGAGTGGCCTGAAGGCACAACCTATGTGGGCGGCGTAGATCCGCTTTCAATGGCCACGTTGACCCGGATTTCCCTAATCATTAACGTCCGGCGTCGTGCAAATGCTTCACCATCGCGAACAGGCTGGACGAGGCTACGCCAGCCCCGACGAGGATTGACCAATGGGCAAATGGCAACTGGGACGGGCCATCGGCCGAAAAAGCGTCAGCACCTTCACGGCGGCCGCCGCATTGGGACTGGCGTTTTTTGCCGCAACCCCGAAGGCTGATGCGCAAGGCTTGAGTTTCATCCGCGACACCGAGGTGGAAAAACTCCTGAAGGACTATTCGCAACCGATATTCCGGGTTGCAGGTCTCGGCGGGCAGAACATCTCCATCCGCATCATCAAGAACGACAATTTCAACGCCTTCGTACTCGACGGCCAGCACGTCTTCATCCACACCGGCACCATCATGCAGTCCGATACCCCGAACGAGGTGATCGGCGTGCTCGCGCACGAGACCGGTCACATCGTTGGCGGCCATCTCGCCCAACTCAGGGACCGGATCGCGCGTGACCAGACCAAGAGCCTGCTCATCAAGGTGCTCGGCATCGGGCTGATGGTGGCGGGCGGCGGCAGCGGCACATCCGGCCTTGGCACCGGCGTGCTCGTCGGCGGCGACCAGATGCTCATGCGCTCACTGTTGGCTGACCGGCGCGCCCAGGAATCATCGGCCGACCAGGCGGGTCTCCGGTTTCTCACCGCCACCCATCAGTCCGGCAAGGGCATGCTCGAGACCTTCGAGCGCTTTGCCCAGCAGGAATACATCTCCGCGTCCGGCGAGACGCAGGACCCCTGGGCCCGCAGCCACCCGATGTCTGCCGACCGGCTCGCCCGTTTGCGCAAATCCGTCGAGCAGAGTCCCTACTACAACAAGAAGGACCCGCCCGAGTTGCAACTCAGACATGACCTCGTGCGGGCGAAGCTGAACGGCTACCTGCTGGCGCCTTCGGTGGTTTTCAACCGCTACCGCAAAGAGGGCAACACCCTGCCCGCCCGCTATGCACGCGCCATCGCGACGTTCTTCAGGAGTGGTCTCGATGCGGCCCTGCCGGCGGTCAACGCCTTGATTGCCGAGCAGCCACGCAACCCCTACTTCCATGAACTCAAGTCTGACTTCCTGATGCGCTCGGGTCGCCCCAACGAGGCAATCGGTCCGCTCAAGGTGGCGATGAAGCTCGCCGGCAATCCACCATTGATGGCCGTGAGCCTCGCCCAGGCACTCGACAGCCGGAACGATGCGGCAAGTGTCAGGGAGGAAATCGAGCTCGCGCGCCGCTCGCTGGTCCAGGACAAGAACCCGCAGGCCTATCGGCTGTTGGCCAGTGGCTACGCCAAGCAGAACCTCCTGGCCAAGGCCGATCTCGCTATCGCAGAAGCCCATTTCCTCGAAGGCAACGTGAAAATGGCCAAGATCTTCGCCAAGCGTGCGCAGCGTGGACTGAAAAACGGAAGCCCGGATGCCCTGCGAGCTGGCGATATCGTGAGTTACAATCAGCCCAAAGGCGCGCTATAGGCGTAACGCACATTAATTTCTACTGGAGAACGGCCGGTAATGAAGCCTTTCGCAACATTCAAGAAAATGACCCTGTTCGGCGTGGTGGCGGCCTTGGCTGGCCTCGCGGGGCTTGTCGGTGCCAACCTCGCCAGCCATGCAGCAGGCGACAAGCCTGCCGGCCGCGATGGCCTCCTGCACCTTGCCCAGGCGGCCCAGCCTGACGCACAGGATGGCAGGACTGCCACGTTCTCCCCTGCGCAGAAGACCGAGATCGGCAAGATCATCAAGGCCTATCTCCTGGCCAACCCGGAGATCATGCTCGAGGTCCAGACCGCCCTCGATGCCAAGATGGAACAGCTCCAGGCCGAGAAACTCGGTGTCGCCCTCAGGGCGCATGCCACCGAGATCTTCCGTCGCAAGGATGATCCGGTCGCGGGCAACACCCAGGGTGACATCCCCGTGGTCGAGTTCTTCGACTACAATTGCGGCTACTGCAAACGCGCCTTCCACGATGTGGCCAAGCTCGTGGACCAGGACAAACACGTCAAACTGATCCTGAAGGAACTGCCGATCCTCAGCAAAGGCTCCGAGGAAGCCACCCGCGTCGCTCTGGCAGCCCGCAAGCAGGGCAAGTACTGGGAGGTTCATCGTGGCATCATCAGCCTCCGGGCGCCGGCCAACGAACGGTCCGCCCTCAAGGTGGCCGCAGGCGTTCCCGGCATCAACATGGACAAGCTCAAGGCGGACATGAAGTCGCCGGACATCACCGCCGAAATCGACAGCGTCCGTAAGCTCGCCCAGACCATGGGCATCCAGGGCACTCCGCACTTCCTTGTCGGCGACCAGGCCATTGCAGGCGCTCCGACCGACCTCTTCCAGCAGATGGAAAACCACGTCAAGGAACTGCGCAAGAAGGGCGGTTGCAAGATCTGCTGAGGACGCCGTGACGTCTTGGGCCATTGCCCCGCATGATCAGCGCCAACCTCCCGGACCAGGAGGTTGGCGCAGCGGAACAGAGTTCAAACAGGGCGCCTGAACTGCCCACCCCGCGATTGCGATCAAAAGTTGCATTAAAAACGCACACAACCAGAACACATCCAGCAGGACTTTGCGCATCGGCGGAAAGCTGGTAAACCAGCTCACCTCAAGCCCCCCTCGCAGACGCGGCGGGGGCTTGGGGTGTGTCGAATTGCAATGGCGCTGGAGCCGATGTCCAAACCCGCTTTCGTCCTGAACGGGCCAAACTTGAACATGCTGGGCCTTCGTGAACCCGATATATACGGTCACGAAACGCTTGATGATGTGCGTGCCCGTGTCGAGGCCCATGGCAAGAACCTCGGCATGCCGATTGATTTTCGCCAATCCAATCACGAAGGCGACATCGTGACCTGGATCCAGGAGGCACGAACCGAGGCATCAGGCATACTGCTCAACGCAGGCGCCCTCACGCATACCTCCGTTGCCATTCTGGATGCCCTCAACGCGGCTGAAGTGCCAGCCATCGAGGTGCATCTTTCCAATGTGTTCCGCCGCGAACCGTTCCGCCATCACTCCTACGTTTCGTTGGGAGCCGTGGGCGTCATTTGCGGCTTTGGTCCAAACAGCTACATACTGGCCCTCGACGCGCTGGCCGCCATATTGGCCACCAGCACCGCCCGAGCATGAGCCGTGTGACGGTCAACCAACTTTTCCGGGATATAAAATGGGCAAAGATCACAAAGACAAGGATGGCATTGAGCGTAGTCTCATCCGAGAAATGGCGCAGTTGTTGAACGAGGCCCAGCTCAGCGAGATCGAGATCGAGCAGGACGGCTTCAAGGTCAGGCTGGCCCGGCAGGCCGCCAGTCCACCACCAGCCAATGCCGCCATCCTGGCGGGCGGCGCCCAGCCGGCGATCCGTCCTCCGGCAGCCCCGGCCCAGCCCGCAGCACCGGCGGCCCCCGACTTCAATTCCCACCCCGGCGCCGTCAAATCGCCGATGGTCGGCACCGCCTACCGCTCGCCTGAGCCCGGCGCCGCCCCCTACGTCGAGAACGGCGCCCGTGTCTCCCAGGGCGGCACGCTCCTCATCATCGAGGCGATGAAGACGATGAACCACATCCCCGCGCCCAAATCCGGCACGGTGACGCACATTCTGTTCGAGAACGGCCAACCCGTCGAGTTCGGCGAACCGCTCGTCGTGATCGAATAGAACACCAGGAGTAGGCGCAAACTACGGATTGCCGGGGCGTTGCATCGACGATCGCCTTGGCGTCCGGACTGCCACCTTTCACCGGGACGCCCATGTTCGACAAAGTAATGATTGCCAACCGCGGTGAAATTGCACTGCGGATCCAAAGAGCCTGCAAAGAGCTCGGTATCGCGACGGTCGCCGTGCATTCGACAGCCGACGCTGAGGCAATGCATGTCAAGCTGGCGGACGAGAGCGTCTGCATCGGCCCGCCACCCGCCTCCGAGAGCTATCTCAACATTCCCCGCCTGCTGGCCGCCTGCGAGATCACGGGCGCCGATGCCATCCATCCCGGCTATGGCTTCCTTTCGGAGAACGCCCGTTTCGCCGAGATCCTGGAAGAGCACAGGATCACCTTCATCGGCCCCACCGCGGAGCACATCCGCATCATGGGCGACAAGATCGAAGCGAAGGACACCGCCAGGCGCCTCGGCATCCCGGTTGTACCGGGCTCCGAAGGCGGCATTACCAACCTGACGCAGGCCCGCAAGGTTGCCCACGACATCGGCTATCCGGTGCTGATCAAGGCGGCGGCAGGCGGCGGCGGACGCGGCATGAAGGTTGCCCAGACCGCCGAGGACCTCGACATGGCCCTCAAGACCGCACGGTCCGAGGCCAAGGCCGCCTTCGGCGACGACAGCGTCTACATCGAGAAATATCTCGCCCAGCCGCGCCATATCGAGATCCAGGTCTTCGGCGACGGCAAGGGCAATGCCATCCACCTCGGCGAGCGTGACTGCTCGTTGCAGCGGCGCCACCAGAAGGTGCTTGAGGAAGCGCCATCACCCGCCCTCAATGCCGCCGCCCGCGACGAAATCGGCCTGACGGTCGCGCGCGCCATGCAGAAACTCAAGTACCGGGGCGCCGGCACGGTCGAGTTCCTCTACGAGGACGGCAAGTTCTACTTCATCGAGATGAACACGCGCCTGCAGGTCGAACATCCGGTCACGGAAATGATCACGGGCCTTGATCTCGTCCTGGAGCAGATCCGCATCGCCGCGGGCAATCCATTGTCGCTCAAGCAGGAGGATGTGACCTTCTCCGGCCATGCCATCGAGTGTCGGATCAACGCCGAGAACTCGAAGACGTTCAGGCCGTCGCCAGGTCGCATCACCTACTGGCATCCGCCCGGTGGCCTGGGTGTCCGCGTGGATTCCGGAGCCTACCAGGGCTACCGCATTCCCCCCAACTACGACAGTCTCATCGGCAAGCTGATCGTGGCCGGCAAGAACCGCAATGAATGCCTGATGCGCCTGCGGCGATGCCTCTCGGAGTTCGTCATCGACGGCATCGACACCACCATTCCGCTGTTTGCCGAACTCGTCCGCCATCCCGACATCGCCAATGGCACCTACGACATCCATTGGCTGGAGCGTCATCTCGGCATCAAGAGCTGACGCTCTCCCGACGGAACCTTCCGTCGAAGTCAGTCGCCTTGTGGCCGGCTTGCAGAAGAGTGCAGGCCCCTGGCGATTGCTGCGCCCCCGCCACCCCGCAGGCAAATGCCGCGCGAGTGCGCAAAGTGCGAGGCCAATTCCAGGCGCTCTGCAGGAATTGGCCCCGGGCCTGTATCACGCCGCGACGTAACCGCCATCGACGTTATAGTTGGCCCCAGTGACGTAGCTCGCGCGATCGGAGCAGAGCCAACACACCATCTCGGCGATTTCCTGTGCCGTCCCCATCCGGCGGAATGGCGTGGTGCTCAGGATTTCCTCGCCCCGCCGGGTCATGACCTCTCTGGTCATCTCCGTCTCGATATAGCCCGGACAAACCGAATTGACGCGGATCGACTGCTGCGCATATTCCATCGCCGCCGTCTTGGTCAGACCGACGACACCATGCTTGGCCGCGACGTAGGCCGAAGACGTCGGCAGGCCGACAAGCCCTGCAATCGACGCCGTGTTGACGATCGCGCCCCCGCCCTGCTTCAGCATCGCGTTGATCTCGGCGCGCATGGCAAGCCACACGCCCTTCAGGTTGACGCCGATCATCCGGTCGAAGGACTCCTCCGGCCAATCCGCCGTCTTCTGACCCTTCGAATTGACCTGGTAACCCGCAATCCCGGCATTGTTGAACGCGCAATCGATCCGACCGAACGCATCCACCGTGCGCGCAACCATGGCGTCGACCTCACTGGCGCTGGTCACCTCCACCTTGACCGCGATGGCCTGCCCACCCGCCTTGTTGATGAGTTCGACCGTCTCCGTGGCGCCATCGATATTGAGATCCGCAACCGCGACCCGCGCGCCCTCGTTTGCAAACAGGACCGATGCCGCCCGCCCGATACCGCGCGCGCCTCCCGAAATCAGCGCTGTCTTTCCTTCGAGCAAACCTGCCATCGTTGCTCCTCCATGTTGAATTCTCGATACGGACGATGATGCGACGTGCCCACCGTTTCCGCAATTCATTTGCAGCGCGTGCATGATGGCGCTGATCGGATGGCGGCGCACCTCGCGCGGTGTTACCTCGGACCGAGCCCTTCGATCCGGCGCCGTGCATCGGCACCGGCACCAAGTGTCGCCGCCTTCTCGTACCAGTGGCGCGCCTCGCTGCTGTCAGGCTGGATGCCGACGGCCCCCTGCGCCGCCAGGAACGACGGATCAAACGTTTCCCCCATGGCGATCGCTGCCGCGGCAAGCCCCATATCGGCGGCCCGTTCGAAAAACTGCCGTGCCAGCGAAATGTCTCCCCGCGTCATGAAGGTCTGGCCTCGAGCGAGGAAACCTTTCGCGCGCTCCAGGACCTCTGGCGGAAGCGACGGCGCCGGGGGCCTCGCCACGCCGCTCACCGGCGGCGACGCCACGCCTTGCTGCCCCATGGATGCCGACCCCGGTGAGAACCGGCGTGCCGGAGTCTCCGGTGATGGCGGATTGGCGCGCGGCGGCGGCACGAGTGCAGGCGCCGCCAACCTGACACCGGCATTGCCTCCGGTTGCCACCTCGCCTTCGCCGTCCGGTGCCATGCCGGGCGTGATCACGATCCCCACTTTCGTCGCCGACATCACGCCACCATCGACCGAGACCAGCGAGACGGTAATCGTGCTCTGCCCCGACACGCCCGCTGGCACAATCAGCTTCAACGACGCGAGCGCCGACAACGGAATGGCCCAGTTGCCGGGCCCGATCGCATGGCCATCGCTCAACGCAATCTTGAACGGTATGCCACGAAGCCGCACGAAGCTGTTCGGCGGCAAGGCCTCCGGCCTCAGGATTCGAATGCCGAAAGGCGTTTCCGCCGCCGGCTGCGCGACGATCATCTTCGGAGTGATGAGAGCCGCACGCTGATGCCCGCCAAGGCTCTGCGGCGGCTGTCGGCCCAACTGGTCGAAAGACGATGTCTGCGCGCGCACCGGCCGGCCGCCCATGCCGATCAGGATGATACAGAGCCCGATCGACAGGAGCGATAAGCCAGGCCTGTCGCCTGCACCCATCGCCCTCGCCCCCCGCACACGCCATTGCCCCGACGGACGGGCCCGATGCGCGAATCCGCCGGACGCGGCATCCAGGACTTGCCGATTCCGGTGTCCCTTTTTCATGCCTGCCCCCCAACCAATCATCCGGGCTCGCCCGGATGTCTCCACCGGTGCATTGCAGGAATGGACCCTGCTCGTCGGCCGCTTGTCCTTCTTCCCTGCACGAGATCCGCTCTGCACCAATCAGCTCCTACTGCTGTTGGCGGCGCTTCCACTGAAGGAATTCCTCGAACAACTGCTTCTGCTTCTCGGGATCGTTCGGTGCGGCCTGCTGCACCTCCTGGCGCACGGCGGCGCTGGCCCGGGCGGCCGGTTTCGGACGCTCGCTCGCAACCTTGTCGAGAAACTCCTGCAACGGACCGAACCGGTCCCAGCCTGGCACGCGCGCGGCCAGGTTCACGTTCTTCCATGCCGGATGGTAGCCAGGCTTTGTCTGGAGGATCGGCAGGCGCTCGTGCAGGTACTTGACGAACTTCTTCATGCGGCGAAAGCGTTCGGTGTCCGTCGGCCAGTCATAGACCGCGAGGACAACCGGAACGGCAATGGTGGTGATCCGCTGCCCCTCGGGAATGAGCCCTGGATAATCCGAGTGCTCCAGGTAGGCCGGCATGTAGTAGTCGAGCGCGTCGGTATATTGCACCGGCAGGAAATGGAAGCCCGGCGGCCAGTTCCCCTTGATGAACGGCGCGATCGGCTTCGACGAGATGAACACCACCGCCGCGAACTTGTCGCTCTTCTTCATTTCACCGATGGCCACGGAATGTGGAATGAACTTCGCGTCCACCTTGATCCCGAGACGTTCGAAAATGATCGGCCCGCTGTAGGCGGCAGCCGTGCCCTCGGTATTGAAGTTCACCGCCTTGCCGGCAAGATCGGCCAGCGACTTGATCTCCGGTCGAACCATGATGTGCAGCTCGGCGGGAAAGAGACTGGTCAGGTAGTTGATCCGCTTCGAAATCGAACTGATTTCCGGGTTCTTCTTGAAGTATTCGAGAACGTCGCCATAGACGATGGCCGCATCCACCCCGCGCAGATACAAGAGATCGAAGATGTTATCGAAGATGCCGCGCGTCACGATCGGCAGGACACGCATCTCGTTGCCATCGTCCATCGCCCGGGCAAGCTCGGCGGCAAACCTGAGGGGCGCCCCTTCGATCCGGCCTGCTGCAAGGCCAACGGTGTTCGAGTTAATGGCTTCCTTGCGCGACTGCTCGCTCTGCGACCGATAGTTCGAACGGCGGGGCGCCTGCGCGACGACGATCCGGTTGCGGCGAGCGTCACCGTCGGCGGTTGGTTCCGCCTGAGCAATCTGCATCGGTGCGCTATTGACCGCGGTCTGGGCAAGCGCCGGACCTCCACCGCCCCCCAGCCCCATGAACACCGCCGAGATCATCGCCGAGGCGGCGAGCGCGAAAAGTGTCCGACGCGGATACTGCATGACCATAACCCCTCACAACAACCAACTCGAACTCACACCGAAGCGCCCGGCCCCTTTCCTGGACCCCGGAACATCTTCGGCAACCCACGCACAAGCCGTGATGTGCCGCCCTCCATGCGCAAACTGGCCGAGACCCGCGTCCCCCGGCCTGCGTGCGCAATGACACGCAAATCCACCCCAGCCCT
>JBKDZY010000374.1:0-1609 GCA_047971765.1 Hyphomicrobiaceae bacterium
GGGGCCCGACCAGGCTTCCGTCCAGGGCGACTTGAGTTGCCGGGTGGGCTTGCCGGTGCGGCTGCGCGACCTCACCGTGTCGCGGGAGGTGGCCGCCAGCATCTTGGCCTTGACGGTCGGGATGGTCTCGGCTTCCACCGTCGTCAGCCACACCGAGCCCGTCCAGGCGCCCGCCGCCCCCATCGCCATGGCGGCAGCCATCTGCCGTCCGGTCGCGATGCCACCGGCGGCAAGCACATGCACATCCGGATGGTCCTTCACCGCGTCGATCACTTCAGGCACGACGACCATGGTCGAGATCTCGCCGCAGTGCCCGCCGGCCTCGGTGCCGGACACGACCAGGATATCGACGCCGGCCTCCACGTTCTTCAGCGCATGGCGGCGTGCCCCCGTCAGCGCGCCAATGGCAATCCCCTGGGCCCGGCACCGCTCGACGACCGACGGCGGGGGCGGGCCGAGCGCGTTGACGAACAGCTTGATCGGATGGGAGAAGGCCACATCCAGCAGCTTTTGCGCTCCGCCTTCGCGCATGTTGTCGGAATAGTCGTGAGCCCAGTTCGAGGTCCACAGGTCGGAACTGTCGATGCCATGCTCTTCGAGCAGGTCCGAGACGTGCTTCCGGTGGCTGGCCGGAACGGCATTGGCCAGGTCCTCGGGCGACAAGGCGCCTTCCTTGTCCTCCATCCGTTGCGGAATGAGGAGGTCGACACCGTAGGGGCCCTTGATGCGGGCATCGATCCAGGCGAGATCGACCTCGAGGGTCTCGGGCGTATGCGCCACCGCGCCGAGCACGCCGAACCCGCCGGCGTTGGTCACTTCCACCACGACATCACGGCAGTGTGTGAACGCGAAGAGCGGAAATTCGATCCCGAACTTCTTGCAGAGCGCTGAGTTCATCGCTTTGGGGTCCCTGGTTATTGTTGGTTTGCGCGGCGATGGTGGCGACAAACGGCGGCGTCCGCAACCGGAGATGTCGGGTGAGGCGGTCCACGGCGTTCCCTGGTCGGTGTCCCGGTGCCCTATGGCTTCGCCGAACCTGTCGGCAGGGGAATGCGAGCGGCCAGCCTCGGGCCATTTGCGCTTTCCCGCGAAATGGCGGAAAACATTGCACGAACGCCACGCCACGCCACGCTTCGGCCGCCATCGCGCCGGGTCCTGCTTGGATGTTGGTCTGGATCATCGCTTTTTGTTTGAGGGTTGGAACGCATGGCTAGTGCGGATCGGGTGACAGCGGCCATTCTCGTCATCGGCGACGAGATCCTGTCGGGCAGAACCAAGGACAAGAATATCGGCTACATCGCCGATCATTTGACTGCGATCGGCATCAATTTGTGCGAGGTGCGGATCGTGCCCGACATCGAGCGGGAAATTGGTGACGCCATCAACGCGCTCAGGTCCCGGTATACCTACGTCTTCACCACCGGCGGCATCGGCCCCACGCATGATGACATCACGGCGGACTCGATCGCCAAGGCCTTCGGGGTCGGCATCGACCATCATCCCCAGGTCAAGCAGCTTCTGATCGAGAATTTCCAGCGCCGCGGCATCGAGGCGACGGAGGCCCGCTTGCGGATGGCCCGCATTCCCGACGGCGCCGAGATCGTCGAGA
>JBKDZY010000375.1:0-3333 GCA_047971765.1 Hyphomicrobiaceae bacterium
AAGTTCAAAAGCATCTTGTTGCCACAATTTCACAACGCGGTTACAGCCACATCGTTTTCCTCGCTATGACCCCAGCCGGAGGCGTGAGCCTCGAAAACCTCCCGCGGCCA
This sequence comes from Hyphomicrobiaceae bacterium, assembly GCA_047971765.1. Taxonomy (GTDB): domain Bacteria; phylum Pseudomonadota; class Alphaproteobacteria; order Rhizobiales; family Hyphomicrobiaceae. The sequence continues at coordinate 111 of JBKDZY010000375.1, forward strand.
CCAGATCTTGACGAATGCACCGTTGGCAGGAGCAGCGCGGTTGCCGAATGTGAGTGTCGCGCCGGAGCGCTCCAGCAGAGTCTTGGCGATGAAAAAGCCCAATCCCATGCCACCGGGGCCCTGGCGGGTTGTGGAGTGAGTGCGGCCGCCAGGGCGGCTCGTCACATAGGGTTCGCCGATAGTATCCAGGATTTCCGGAGCAAAACCGGGACCGTCATCGAAGATTGTTACAACAACTTCATGCGTGCTCCATCTGGCCCGGACCAATACCTGATCCTTGGCAAAATCGACTGCATTTTCAACAATATTTCCGATGCCATAGATAACGCCGGGGCGGCGCTCTGTCGTCGGCTCGGCCCTCGCATCGCTATCAGGAATTTCAGAATGCGCGTCGACGATGATGTTCACGGCATCGGCCCGGTATGGGTCGGCGGCTTCATCCAACAGCTGACCGATCGATAGATAGGCGTGCATCGGGTCCTGCTCGGAGGGGTGGCGCGTCAGTTTCTGCAGGATTTCCCGACAGCGCTGGGCTTGCGACCGCAGCAATTCGATGTCGTCCCGATTAGGATCCTCGGAGTGCATCGAACGCTCCAGTTCGCGGGTGACGACCTGGATGGTGGCAAGTGGAGTGCCCAATTCGTGCGCTGCGGCGGCAGCCAGACCGTCGAGCGCATGCAACTTCTGTTCGTGAGCGAGCACCAGTTCGGTTGCAGAGAGGGCAGCGGACATCTGCCGAGCCTCTTTCGACAGGCGCCAAGCGTACACGGCCAGAAAAATCAGGGTGGAGATGACAGCTGTCAGAATGCCCAGTTCGTAAAGACGAGGCAACGCGATCGGGCCGGCAAGCAGGTGGTCTTCCCGCCAGGGTAGGGGCATGTGGAATTTGACCAGCAGGGTAGCGATTACGATGGTTGCCACGCCCAGCAAGATCGTATTGCGGGCAGGTAGAGTGGCTGCCGAAATGGTGACGGGCGCAACTAGCAACACAATGAAGGGATTGCCGAGTCCGCCGGTCAGGTCGATCAGCGCAGCCAGCTGGAGCATGTCATAACCCAGCAGTACGGTTGCGTACCAAGGCTCCAACCGGAAGCGCGATGGATGGCGAACACGCAGGTAGACATTAAGCCAGGCAGACAAGGTGATGAAGGCAAGGCAAAGCCCAACCGGCATGGGAAATTTGAACCACAGTGCAACGACGGTGACGGAGACCAGCTGTCCAGCGACGGCGACCCATCTGAGACGCACTATGGTCTGTAGCCTGAGGCGACTGTCAAACTGATCAATTGCCGGTCTATTCGCGGGTTGGGCAGATAAGGGCATTGCGGTGCAGCGGGTTGCTCAACAAGGTTGTCGGACCAAACGGGGGAAGCCAAATGACCTCTGTGAGGCAGCATAGCACGGCAGCAGTCTGAATCACTTCAGTATGTCGGCTGCCGATGTCCATGTAGCTGCAGGCCTGAATTGATACCGATGCAGCCGTCCGCCCGCGCCGTCGGGGGCAATGGCTCGCTGCAACGGTACCGGGAGGGGCATGGTCAAGCGCGGCACGATCACAACGGCCGCGCTGTCTGCCGAGCGCCCAAGCCCTGCCCCGAGAGGTGATCAGCCCAGCACAGGTAGGGACGTGATGGAGTATCCGGCGGTGATTTTGCGATTCAGAACGGGATCTTCGATTTCATAGTCGAACCTGTCTGACGGCCGGATGCCTCCCTTGGCGGCAAAGGTGCCGCAAAACATGATGGTGTCCTCCGGCAAGGTATCGGCTCCAGTGTAGAGCTTGATAAGTTCACCAGGCGCGATCATGCTGTCGACGGTACCTTCCTGATAAAGGACGCGCTTGCCATCTTCCTGAATGAATGCCCGCAAGATGATCTTGTCCCAGTGGGGCGCGGCATCACTGAAGGGCCAGAACTCACCGGCGACAGGTTTGTCGCACATCTGCTTGGATACGGTGACACCATATGTTTCGACCTCACGGTCGGTATGGTCCGAGCCTACGCCAACCCAGAGCTGGCCGTTCGCCTGCAGCAATGCGAATTCGACTTCGCCGCTGGACGCGGTGCCGGTGGCTTCAATTTCGGTGGCGGTGGTGATCCGGCTGGCCGACACGCGGTAGAAAATCGGCGTGGAGGACGGGCGTTTCACCCCGACAGCTTCCAGTTCCTTGATGTGTTTCTCGACGGCGGCCTTGTCCCGTCCTGTCCAGCCCGCAATGACAGCTTGCTTGATTCTGACTTCACCCTTGGCAGAGCCCTCTGCAGCATGGAACGTCGCCGTGATTGTGGACAAGGGTGAACCTCCTCGACTTTGCCTGACGGATGATATGGATCGAATGTGAAAACCAAGTTCCGTGGGAGACTATGCGGAGCTGTGGAGGATGTCCAATCATCACGCATTCTGTGAGAAAGTCCCACGGGAATGCGACCCTGTGCCGGTCAGATCCGCTGCTGAATTCGAGCTGAATTCGAATGGTGAAGCAGAGGTGATATGCGGCGAGGTGCTATTTGGAATTGCGGGCCGAGCCCGATTTGGCGCTTCCAAAAACTGGTTTCCGGTTTTTCGTATCTGAATCGGACTGTTGCGCGTGCATTTTGCGCTTGGACCGGCTCGACTTTTCGATCTGAGTATGGAACTGGCCTGAGAACCTGACGCCGCACTGGCGATCGGCAATCCAGACGATGACGCACGATACATGGCTACGCTCGCGTGCATAGGTCATGGTCAGCGTCAGTTCCTCTCCCACTTTGATATCGCTGATGTCGTTGTTGTAGGTGTCGCCAGCGAGTTCCAATCTTGCACCGCTTGACGACTTGTCACGTACGACACATGGCAACGGTGCATGCATGCGGTCCGACCATAAGGTAGCTCGTGTCTGGGAAGGAACACGACGATCGCGCCGTTTACGGCTGTCGGAGGAGGCCTCGGCGTCGGGAGGGGGCGGACCTGGCGGCTGCGATTCCTGTTGGCCGGCTGATTGGGAGTTGCTGCCCGTCGGCGAAGTGGAGCCCGAAGTCGCTGTCTCGACTTGCTCGTCTGGCGAGTCCGGCTTGTCCTGCCCGCCGGTCTCTTGCGTCAGCTGTCCTGGCGGTACTATAAAAAACCGGCTTTCATCCGCTGCAAGAACACGCGCTGAACGTTTGGCATCGTCCACGTCGCTGTTTGGGTCTGCGCTGGTGGAGGATTTGCGTCCTGACAGGCTGGCAGGCTGGGCAAAACTCGG
>JBKDZY010000376.1:0-10097 GCA_047971765.1 Hyphomicrobiaceae bacterium
TTGCGCAGGGCGTCGCCCTGGTAGGTGAACGCCAGCTCGGCGCCCTGATTAGCGCATGCCTGGGCGATGCCCCATGCAATCGAGCGGTTGTTGGCGACACCCATTACCAGACCGCGCTTGCCGTGCATCAACCCGTTGCCTGATGCGGTTGCTTCCTTGGAACTCATGTCCGACTGCCTCTCGATGGCATCCGTTATTGGCCTGGGATGGATTTTACACAATCAGATTGGGAGCTCCAAGCCAACCGGCGGATGTTTGCATGGGATGGTTGGAGTGCTTTCATCACAACTCGCGTTCCGAAGAAAGTGTCTTGCTGGTTTTTGCCAACGCTTATCCCGTGCCCACCTGCGATGTCCGTGAGGACGTGCGCACCAGGGCCGTGGTTGATGCGATCCGTGCCCGCAACGCGCAACATGTTGATCTCACGCAATGCGCAGGCGGGAGATGCACACTTCAAATCAATGGTGTGCTTGCGAGATCCGCCGCATGTCCGGCGTGCGCAACGTGCTGGCGCATGGTCGAGTGAATCGATATCTGCACCAGCACTGTTTCGACATTGTATCCGTTTGTTGATTCTGTTCGGGACAACGAATCTGCGACACCGAAAAGCACGCAATTGAATCACGCAAAAGCCACTTAGGTTGTTTTATTGGTGTTTTGGATGAAAAAATGCACATCATGCCACTGATTCAAAACACTTCTTAACACCTCATTAACCTTGTAGATGGCAGCGTGAATTCAGCAAGTCATGCTGATTCGTCCGGGCAGACGGTCAGACTTGCTTCTGGAAAACAAGGAGAAAGCAAATGGCTGCAACTGCAAAGACGAAGACCACGAAGAAGCCGGCGGCAAAGCGCACCGCTCGCACCGTAAAGGCCTCTGCCAGCACGAAGCGTTCGGGCGCCGCTCGCCGTACGACGAAGAGCGTCAAGGCGAAGGTCGCTTCGGCCCGCAAGTCTTCCAAGGCCGTCAAGACGGCGAAGGCGAAGACCGTGAAGAAGCCGGCGAAGGCGAAGGCTGCACGCAAGCCCGCAGCTCGCGTTGCCAAGATTGTCAAGAAGCCAGCGAAGGCCAAGGTCGTCAAGGCGAAGGCCACTAAGGCGAAGACAGTCAAGGCGAAGGCCGCTCGGACGAAGGTTGCCCGGAAGGCGCCGAAGGCGAAGGTTGTGCGGGCGAAGGTCGTTCGCGCGAAGTCCGCCAAGGCCAAGACCGTCAAGGCGAAGGTTGTTCGGGCGAAGGTTGCGCGGAAGGCTCCCAAGGCGAAGGCCAAGGTTGCGCGCAAGGTTACCCGCAAGTCCCGCAAGGCTGCTTAAATCGTTCTTCTTTCTGCTCGATACGAACGATGAGTTCGCCAATGCTTTCGGCCGGCGGCCATCCCCTTCGCAGGGATGGTTGCTGGCCGAAGCGCGTTCCAGGCCAATTCCGGTTGAGCTGGAAACGGTCCGGCTTGATTGCGCTCGCGCACCTTCGCTGAACATTTAAACTATTGAAATTATTTTCAAAAATCCATCCTCGCCCCAATGGACGATATGGCGGTCGCATCTCTATGTCTATGCAACTTTCTATTCTCTGGATATCGGAGCAGGGCCATGTACATAAGCATCGCGCGCATAACGTTTCGGGCCGCAGTTGCGGCCCGAGAATACACCGTCAGATCAGTGCTCCCCCGATCTGCGGCCTACCTTGATGGAGTGCGGTTCGTCAGACCCGTCGTTCGACCATCAATTTCTTCAACTCGGCGATCGCCTTGCCCGGATTGAGGCCCTTCGGGCACGCCTGGGCGCAGTTGAGAATGGTGTGGCAGCGATAGAGCCTGAACGGGTCCTCGAGATTGTCGAGACGGTCGCCGGTTGCCTCGTCCCGGCTGTCGATCACCCAGCGATAGGCCTGCAGCAGGACGGCGGGGCCCAGGTAACGATCCTGGTTCCACCAGTAGCTGGGGCAGGACGTCGAGCAGCAGGCGCACAGGATGCACTCGTACAGTCCATCCAGCTTCTCACGGTCCTCGTGGGCCTGCCGCCACTCCTTCGGAGGGGTTGGCGTGGTCGTCTGCAGCCACGGCTCGATCGAGCCGTGCTGGGCATAGAAGTTGGTCATGTCGGGGACCAGGTCCTTGACCACTTCCATGTGGGGCAGCGGATAGATCTTGACCGCGCCGTTCACCTCTTCAATCGATTTCAGGCAGGCCAACGTGTTGGTGCCGTCGATGTTCATGGCGCACGAGCCACAAATGCCTTCGCGGCAGGAGCGGCGGAAGGTCAGGCTTGGGTCGATCTCGTTCTTGATCTTGATAAGCGCATCAAGAACCATCGGCCCGCACTGCGAGCGGTCAATGTGATAGGTATCGACGTGGGGGTTGCGATCATCGTCAGGGCTCCAGCGATAGATCTGGAACTCCTTCCAGTCGCCCTTGCCGTCGGGTTTGTTCCAGGTTTTGCCCTGAGAGAGTCTCGAGTTGCGCGGAAGTGACAGTTGGACCATGTTCGATGTCTCTCGATCTTGGGATAACCGGGTCAGAATTAGCCGGAATTTCCGGGATGACCCGCCAGAAGTCAACGGTCGAGGTTACCGCAGGCAGTAAAGTTTTCCGTCAGGCGCCCTTTTTTGAGGGCTGCTGGCCGGGAGGGAAGGCCGGTTCAACCGTTGCCGAAGGACGTTCCCCGGACGGAATAGGCCGGCCGGGATCCGCCGATGGGGGCTGGGGCGGCAAGGGTCACGAGGCCGTGGGCCTGGAATTCCAGGATCGCGAGGTTGCGCTCCACGCGGCCATCGGATGCAAAACGGAACGGGCCGTCGATGCCGCTGAACCCCATCGGGCGCGACAGGTTTGCCGGTGTGAACCGCTGCCCCTTGGCCTGGGTGGCAAAGGTCGCCGCAATGGTTACCGCGTCATAGACCAGGCTTGCCAGTCTTGGCGGGGTGGTGTTGTACGCTTGGCCGAAGCGTGAGGAAAATTCCCGCCAGCCGATGGGATCGGGCGCGGCCATGCATGCGCCGCGAAGTGTCGCGTTGCCGGCCGCGATGGGCTGGTCCCAGCCGCTGGAGAGCAGCAGCCGCGTCTGGGCCCTGTCGAGCCGGCGCTTGCCCAGCAGGGAGAGGAGGCGCGGCACCTGGGCGGATGCGGCCGGCATGTAGAGCGCATCGACGGGGTTGCCTGACGCTGCTGCACTGTCGATCGCATCCATGACCAAGCCAAAGGCCTTCGTGGGACCGCCCGCGTAGCTCTCGCCAGCGACGATGGTGCCACCCCCCTCGGTCACGGTCGCCTTGAATGCGGGACCAGAATCCCTGCCAAGGTCGTCGTTGGGAAGCAGGACTGCGAAGCGGCGCCGGCCATCGGCCAAGGCGTGCCGTGCAATCTGGCGTGCCTCGGTGTCGTTGAAGAAGCTCAGCAGGTAGACGTCGCGGCCGGCCACGGCCGGATCATTCGAGAAGGCGATGACCGGCACATTGGCCTGCTTCACGAGTGGCGAGACGGCCTTGACCGAGCTTGAAAACAACGGACCGAGAATCAATTCGGCACCGTCGGCCAATGCGGTCGTGGCCGCTGCCGTGGCGCCAGCCGGTGTGCCGTGGTCGTCACGCACGGAAAGATGGAGCGTGGGTACGTCGCGCTCGAACAGGGCGAGTTCGGCGGCCTGGTTCAATCCCTTGGACAGCATCGTGAGCTGGATGTTGCCGGTCCTTGGCAGCAGCAGCGTGACCTTGGCGGGGCTGCTCGCGGCACTGGCCGTTGCGGTTGCGGCTGTTTCCGTGCCAAGCGATTGCGTGGTTTCCAGCGGCTCGCTTGCGCATCCGCCAAGCCAGGTTGCTGGTGTCGTGGCAAGGGCCGTTCCGGCAAAGCCACCAAGGAGCTGGCGCCGCGTTGGATGCTGCCGTTTCAAGATGCGAAACCCTTCGAATCAGTTTTTCAACCGTATGATTCGATATCGCTACTTCAAGCCGCAGGGTACAGTGCCAGAGCATCAACCGGCGTGGTTTGGCAGTGGATGAACACGGATTTGTCACAGAGTGACTGATCGGCCACGATTGTTGCAACGCTCATGCTCCAATTTCACCCGGCGACCTTTGGCTGGCGCGTGTCCGGGCGCGATTATTCCTGGCAGGGAGCGTGGTTGCGGGGTGCGTCACGGCGATCATGACCTCCGTCATCAGGGGTGGCGCCAGCCAAGGGACGTCGAGCGTGGTTGCGAACATGACAGGCGACAGTGAAACGGGCGATCGTGGGACAGGCGCCGCTGGCAAGGTGGAGCTCGTGGTTGCCCGTGCCGCGCAGGAGCTGCAACGGCGATTGCAGGACCCCTTGCCAGCGGGGCTCTATCTGGTTTCAACGCCAATCGGGAATGTTGGCGACATGACCTTGCGGGCGCTGGCGGTGCTGGCGAAGGCGGATCACGTCTATTGCGAGGACACGCGCCACAGCCGTCCGCTGCTGTCGCATTTCGGCATTGATCGCGCCCTGAAGCCCTATCACGAGCATAACGCGCGCAAGGAACGCGGTCCGCTGCTGAAGCTGATTGCAGACGGCAAGAGCGTTGCGCTGATCTCGGATGCCGGCACGCCGCTGGTGTCCGATCCCGGGTACAAGCTGGTTCTCGAGGCGGTGGAGCAGGGTTTGCTGGTGCAGGCGTTGCCCGGGGCATCGGCGGTGCTTTGCGCCATTGCGGTGGCGGGGCTGCCGACGGATCAATTCCATTTCGCGGGCTTCCTGCCGGTCAAGCAGGGCCAAAGGCGTGAGCGTATCCGGTTGCTTGGCGATCAGGTGGCAACGGTTGTGTTGTTCGAAGCGCCCAACCGATTGGCTGCCCTGCTCGATGACATCCAGGCCGTTCTGGGCGACCACCGGCAGGTGGTGGTGGCGCGTGAGCTGACCAAGCGGTTCGAGGAGGTCAAGCGTGGGTCTGCCGCCGACGTGCGGGCCTGGGCCGAGGGGGCAACGGTGCGTGGCGAGGTGGTGGTGCTGATCGGACCCGCGCCGCCGGCGGAAGTTCACGATGATGACATCCTGTCCGAACTGGAGGCCCTGGGGACCGATCAGGGACTGAAGGAAGCGTCCCGCCAGGTTGCCGGGAAGCTCGGCGTGTCGCGGTCGCGCGTCTATGATATTGGCCTGCAGTTGAAGGCGCGGCGCTCATGACCGGCGGCGGGCCGGTCGGCGATGATCCGGGACGGAAGCGTCTGGATGTGCGGCGGCGGCGCTTGCGGAGCGGGCTCTACGCGGAACGGCTGGCTGCGGTGGCGCTGATGCTTCGCGGCTACCGGATTGCGGCCCGGCGTCTGAAGACACCCTATGGTGAACTCGACATTGTCGCTATCCGCCGTGGCCGTTTGGGGCGTATTGCGTTCGTCGAGGTCAAGCGGCGGAATTCCATCGCCGAAGCCCAGGCTGCCCTGTCGCCACGGCAGGGCCAGCGCATTGCGCGGGCTGCGGATTACTGGCTGCAGCGTCATCCTGGCGATCAGGCGCGGGAGGTGGGGCTCGATGCGGTGCTGGTGGTACCCTGGCGCTGGCCACATCATATTCGCAACGCGCTCGATCCCTAGACCAAGTCCGGCGGGGCCGGAATTGGTCTGGCTTGTTCTGCTCACGGACTGTTCCGGCCAATGGCCGGGTCCTCCGCATGGGCGGGCCATGGGGCCCGGGCCGCGGTTGCGGCCTGAGCGTTTCCGCCTGAAGCGGAAACGCTATAGAAGTGTGTTTGGACCGGTTGACACGGGGGCGCCATTGGGACTTCGTTGCGGCTGACCCTTTTCCCTTTCCACCCAGTTCACGAGAGCCTCATGCCCCTCAAAGTCGCCTGCCAGATGGACCCAATCGACAAGATCGACACGCTGGGCGATTCGACGTTCGCCATGCTGCTCGAAGCCCAAAAGCGGGGGCATGAGCTGTTCTACTATACGCCGCAGAACCTTGCGCTCGACGGGGAACGGTTGATTGCGCGCGGCCACACACTGACGGTCCAGGACAAGGTCGGGGATCACTACAAGATTACCGATCATCGCAAGGTCGATCTCGGCGAATGGGATGTGGTGCTGTTGCGGCAGGATCCGCCGTTCGACATGGCCTACATCACGACGACGCACCTGCTGGAGCGGATCCATCCGAAGACGCTGGTGGTCAACGACCCGGCGCATGTGCGCAATGCACCGGAAAAGGTCTGGGTCCTGGAATTCCAGGATCTGATGCCGCCGACGATGGTGACACGCAACCTGGAGGATGTGCGCGAGTTCCAGGCACGTCACAAGGACATCATCATCAAACCGCTCTATGGCAACGGTGGCGCATCGGTGTTTCGCATCCAGCCGGGTGACACCAATCTCAATTCGCTTGTGGAGTTGTTCCAGACCGTGTTCCGTGAACCCTTCATGGTGCAGGAGTACCGGCCGGAGGTGCGCAATGGCGACAAGCGCATCATTCTCGTCGATGGCGAGGTTGCGGGTGCGATCAATCGTGTGCCGGCCGATGGAGAAACCCGCTCGAACATGCATGTTGGCGGCAAAGCCGTGCCGACCGATCTGACCGAGAGGGAAATGGACATCTGCGCGCGCCTTGGCCCTGCCTTGAAGGAGCGTGGGCTGATTTTCGTGGGCATCGACGTGATCGGTCCCTATCTGACCGAGATCAACGTGACCTCGCCGACGGGCATCCGGCAGGTCAAGGCGTTCGGCGGCCACGACATTTCAGCGATGATCTGGGACGCGATCGAGAAGCGGTGCGCCTGAGCCCGAAGCAGGAGAAAGTGCCGTGGACAACCGAACCTCCGACGGGCCGCAGTGACGGCCTACGCGCGCCCACCTCATCGCGCTGCGCCATGGAAGTTGTTGGCGGGGGCATGCCTTCGTTGGGATGACTGCTGACAATATTCCCCCTCATATCACCTTTAAGTTGTTAACATATTGAATCTAGTTGACGTTCCGCTGTTAACCACGCGTGCCCATAAGGGGTATCAAGGACGACTCTTTCTGTTTAGCGACCCGTCGGTCTCTCAATAACGATGGGAGGCGCCCCTGGCCTGTGACCGCCAGGTTGGCTCAGAAGGAGTTGCAATGGGTGTTTTTCGTTCCGGTCCCCGGAGGACCGTTATCGCCTGTGCCATCGCATTGGGCGCCCTGGGGATGATGGCCGATGTGCCTGCCGCCAATGCCGGCAGCAGCACCTCATGCCTGCCAGCTTCCCTCAAGGCCAGGCTGGCACAGATCCGCCGCAAGTTCGGGCCGATCCAGATCCTCTCGACCTACCGCCGCGGTGCGCGTATGCCCAACGGGCACAAAAGCTTTCATGCGTCGTGCCGGGCCGTTGACTTCAATCCACCGCGCGGCAAGTACCGGCAGGTGGCGAACTGGTTGAAAAAGATCCACAACGGCGGGGTCGGCACCTACAGTTGCGGGATGCATCACATCCATATCGACAACGGACCCAGAGTGCGATTCCACCACTGCCAGTAGGTTCTGGCGGCGGCCGGGCGAGATGGCTGGGTCGCCATGCCACTATCGGGGCCTGGTAATTTGTGATGGAGTGGGGCCGAGGGTGATTGTCATTCCGGTTCGAGTGGCATTTCGTCCGGGGCCCCTCATCGTTTGATGAGACCGTGGCTATAATTCGTGTATGGTAGCCGCTGGCATGAGGCTATCCCCTGACACGCATATCGGTCAGGCTCCCTCATGCCTTCTGGCGGCTGTCGATGGATTTTACCGCAAGGTGGCGCCGTCATGACCGATATGTTGCCGATTGCACGTTCCGAGTTCGAGCCGGTTCTTGCGCGCAGCGGCTTTGCCTATGTGCAGGGCAGCGACATGCGCGATATGCTCGAGGCCAAGGGTGACCTTTCCGACTGGCCGGCATTTGTCGCCAGTTGGGGGCAACTGGAGACGGATGCGTTCATGGCTGACGGTGGCCGCTACCGGCGGCGGCGTCATGCGGTCTACAGCGTCGACCGGAACGGCATGGCCACCCGGCAGGCGCATCAGGCCCATTTCCAGACGCTCGACTACAATTCCCTGAACGGGGGCAAGGACCGCTGGTTTTCGCCGGTGACCGACGAAATCGGCAGCGGTGCGAGCCTGACGACGATCCTGGGCTTCTGCGGCCGCCTGTTCAGCGCGCTGTCACCCAATGTCGCGAGCTGGAAGACCGAAGTGCATCAGTTTCGCATCGAGGCAGCCCAGGGCGAGGCTGGAAAGCCGACTCCGGAAGGCATGCACAGGGATGGTGTCGACTGGGTTCTGGTTCTGCTGGTCAAACGGCAGAACATTCGCAGCGGGACAACTACCATCTCGGATCTCGAGAAGCGCGAGCTTGGCAGCTTCACGCTGGCTAATGCCTTCGACTCGGCCATTGTGGATGATGCCCGGGTCTATCACGGGGTGACGCCGATTGAACCGATCGACGAGGCAGCGCCGGCGTGGCGTGACGTGCTGGTGGTGACCTTTGCGCGGACGGTAGACGCGACCTGAGCGTATCCACCTCGTCCTGAAGCACTTATAGATTGGAACGCCATGGGCGGAGGCCCCGCGTGCGAGCGCGGTCGGGTCCCGGATCAACCGCCCCCCTGGGGACGCAGGGCCTCGAAGGGGTCGCGGCGGGTTCGCGCGCGCGCCGGTGTCGTCGGCACTGGCGCCGGTGCTGCGGCGTTCGGCTGGCCGTTCACCTGGGGTTGGAGTTCTGGAGTTGTCGTCTGCTGGAATGGCGGGATCGCCGCGGGCGCGGGTTGTGGTTGTTGCAACTGCTGCTGGCGGCGCAGCGCTTCCAGGCGCACCATCGCCTCGTCGATCTTGCGGATGCGCTCCAGTTCGATGACATCGCGCTCTACCTTGCGGACGGTTACTTCACGGGCGAGTGCGGCGTAATCCATCTGCGGTTCGATTGCGCCCAGGTTCGACATGCCGCCGGTGAAAGCGACTGAAACGGCAGGGAAATTGGGATTGTACGGGATTCTGGGCAGATCCAGGTCACGGGGCAACCCTGGCGGCAATGGTGGCAGGACGGGCTTCAGCGCGATGCCCTTGATCCGCAGTTGGACATCGACGTTCTGGTTGTCGATGTCCGCCATCGCCCGTGCCGTTATCGAACCGCCGGAAGTCTTGATCACGAGTGGCTGGGTGCGCAACGCACCATCTGCGACATGGATGGTGATCGAGGGAGAGCCGAGCCCGATCCCGGGGCCACCGGCAAGTGCCTGGGTGAGTTTCTGGCCCAGCAGGTCCTGTGGGACTTCCCCTTTGACGGACAGCACCGCCTCGGCTGCCTTGCCGATTGCGGCCGGTTGCCATCGGTTCAGCCGGGCATTGCCGAGGGCAAGCGTGCCGCTACCGGTCTGCGCGACGATAAGGCCGCGAGGTGTGAGGGCCACGCCCCTGCTCTTCAGTGACAGATTGAATTGACCGGAGAACGCAGGGTGCCCCGGATCGGGTGCAATGTTCTGCAGGGATGCGCCGAGGAGGCGGCCTTCTGCCTCGAGGCTCGCGCCGGCAGGCGCCTTGCTGAGCGTGATGATGCCGTTGGCGCGGCCACCCAGTGCGTTGCCGCTCATGAGGCGCATATCGAGGCTGTCCCGGCTTGCCCTGAACTCGACATGCGCGTTGGTGACGACGGCTGCCGGGGTGAGGTGCAGGCGTGCCACCTCGAGCCTGATCCTGCTGCCAGTGAAGCCTTCGATGGCTGACAGGTCGACCGGCCGTTCGCTCCACGGTGATGACGCGTGCTGGTCGGAGGGGGAAGGTGTGCCCCCCTGGGAGGGGTTGGCCGCGCTGTTCGATGTCAGGAATGCCAGCAGGCGGGGCATGCTTGCCTCCGCCGATTTCAGATTGCCCATGATCCGGTAGGCGCCAGGTGAGGCCTGGTCGAACAGCAGCGTGCCGGATGTCGTCGTGCCGGCGACCATGAAATGGTCGGAGGTGAACGTCAGGCGTCCCGTCTTCTGTTCGACGTGCAGGGTTCCGTTCGACTGGCCTGCCAGTGAGGCGTGCGTGCCGAAGCCGAGGTTGGCTGCGAGTTTCTCGGTATCGGTCGCTTTGACATCGAGGTCGCCGGACATGGTGAGCGCCCCGTCGTCGTCGATGCCGAGGCTGCCGCGATATTGTCCGGAAGCCATAGAATC